>NZ_WNXE01001000.1:0-603 GCF_010993615.1 Arhodomonas sp. KWT
CCCGCGGGGCGTCGCTCGCGCGCAGGTGGGGCAGTGCGGCGCGGATGGTGCGCACGGCGCTCAGCAGGTTGAGCTCGAAGGCGCCCTGCCAGTCCGCGTCGGTGAAGTCGTCGAACCGTCCCGGCGGCGGCCCGCCGGCATTGGTGACCAGGCTGTCGATGGCGCCGAAGCGCGCCACGGCGGCGTCGATCAGCGCCTCGATGTCGCCGCTGCGGGTGATGTCGGCGGCGACGCCCAGGGTCTCGGCGCCGGTCTCGGCCTCGATGCGTTCGGCGGCCTCGCGCACGGCCTCGGCGTCGCGGCTGGCGAGGACCACGCGGGCACCCTCGCTGGCGAGCGCGTGGGCGGTGGCGTAGCCCAGGCCGCGGCTGGCGGCGAGGACGACGGCGGTGCGTCCGGTGAGCTGAAGGTCCATCGGTATCTCCTCGTGGGGTGGGTGTTCCTACTCCGCGTAGATCATCCGCCGGGTCATGCCGCCGTCGACGATCATCTCCTGTGCGGTGACGAAGCCCGCCTCCGCGGAGAGGAGGTACGCCACCATCGCGGCGACGTCCTCCGGGCGGCCGACGTGGCCCGCCGGGTGCTGGGCGTGGTCCTCCGCGG
>NZ_WNXE01001001.1:0-602 GCF_010993615.1 Arhodomonas sp. KWT
CAGGCGATGGCGGACCTCGATTCACGCAGCCAGCGGATATCCACGGCCATGCACCAGATGAACACCACCACCCAGGGCGTTGCCGAACAGGTCCACGAGGTGGCCAGCGTCTCGGCGACGATCCTCGAGCAGTCGCGCAAGGTAAACCACGCCAGCCAGCGCATCCACGAGTATTCCGATGAAGTCCTCACCTCCCTGGGCGCGTTCCGGCTCGCCGCCCACGGCCACGCCCGCACCGCGGTGACCGGGCTCGCCGCCGACCCGGCGCTCGCCGGCGGCGGGCGCGACGAACGCGAGCGGCGCCTGCGCGAGGCCCTCTCGGAGATGCCGTGGGTGGAGCTGTTCTACATCACCTCACCCGCCGGGGATCAGGTCACCGCCAACGTCGCCCAGGCCTCGTTCACCACCAGCTACGAGGGCGACGGCTCCGGCCGCGACTGGTCCGGTCGTGACTGGTTCCGCCGCGCGATGAGCACCGGCCGGGCCTGCGTCACCGATATCTACCGCTCCGCGGCGAACAATCAGTTCTGCCTCACCGTGGGTGTGCCCCTCGTTGACGCACGCGGCGATATCCGCGGGGTGCTGGGGGCGGATGTCAGCCT
>NZ_WNXE01001002.1:0-600 GCF_010993615.1 Arhodomonas sp. KWT
CACCTCCCGCCGCTCGCCTGCTGCATCCAGGTGAACGTGAGCGGCGAGCCGAGCAAGTCCGGCGTCGCACCGGCGGACGTGCCCGCGCTCGCCCGCGAGGTCGCCGCGCTGCCGCGGCTCGCGCTGCGCGGACTGATGGCCCTGCCGGCCCCCGAGGCCGACCCGGAGGCCCAGCGCCGCCCCTTCGCCCGGCTGCGGGGGCTGCTAGAGGACCTCCGCGGCGAGGGCCTGTCACTGGACACACTGTCCATGGGGATGTCCGCGGACATGGAGGCGGCCATCGCCGAGGGTGCGACCGTCGTGCGCATCGGCACCGCGCTGTTCGGTCCGCGCCGGTATCCCCATGGTGGCTGACCACGGTCATGGAGATGAACCTATGAACGAGCACACGATCGCGTTTATCGGCGGCGGCAACATGGCCCGCAGCCTGATCGGCGGCCTCGTCGCCGACGGCTATCCGGCGGCCCGTATCCGCGTGGCCGATCCCAGCGAGGAGCGCCGCGACGAGCTCGCCGGCCGTTTCGGCGTCACTGTCACCGGCGACAATGCCGAGGCCGTCGACGGCGCGGACGCGGTGGTCCTCGCGGTCAAGCCCCAGGT
>NZ_WNXE01001003.1:0-598 GCF_010993615.1 Arhodomonas sp. KWT
TGCTGCTCGGCGCCATGGCCGGCTTCGATCACCGCGACTCCACCAGCGTGCAGCGCGAGGTCCCCGACTACCGCGCCGCCCTCGGCGACGACATCCGCGGCCTGCGCATCGGCCTGCCGGCGGAATACTTCGGCGAGGGCCTGGACGCCGGCGTGCGCGCCGCCATCGACGAGGCGGTCGCCGCGCTCCGTGCCGAGGGCGCCGAGATCACCGAGGTCTCGCTGCCCAACACCCACCTCGCGGTGCCGGTGTACTACGTCATCGCCCCGGCGGAGGCCTCCTCCAACCTCTCGCGCTTCGACGGCGTGCGCTTCGGCTACCGCTGCGAGGACCCGCGCGGACTGGAGGACCTCTACACCCGCAGCCGCGGCGAGGGCTTCGGCGACGAGGTCAAGCGCCGCATCATGGTCGGCACCTACGCCCTGTCGGCGGGCTACTACGACGCCTACTACCTCAAGGCGCAGCAGGTCCGTCGAATGATCCGCGACGACTTCACCCGCGCGTTCGAGGACGTGGACGTCATCCTCGGCCCGGTGGCGCCGACCCCGGCGTTCGACATCGGTGAGAAGGCCGACGACCCGGTGCAGATGTATCTCTC
>NZ_WNXE01001004.1:0-598 GCF_010993615.1 Arhodomonas sp. KWT
CTCCTGGCAGCCAACCTGTTGCCTGGCGGTTCGGTCTGGCGATGCCGGAGATGTCGGCTGCCCTGAGCAGCCGACCTACCCGGGCGATCCCCGATTCCCTGCCGTGAAGGGTGGGGGCCGGAGTGGCAGGTTTCGTGCGTTCACCGGCCGTTCCGCCCGCTTCCGCTTATCGCGTGTTCATCCGGCCGCCAGGTGCACGGCGAGCCAGACCGCCGGTGGTGTCGTGCTGGTGCGCTCGACCCGGTGGCGCTGATGGGCGGGGATGAGCAGCCAGTCCCCCGGGGCGAGTGTCGTGGTCTCCGGTCCGTCCTCGAAGCGCAGCTCGGCCTCGCCCTGCAGTAGCACGACCCACTCGTCCCACGCCTGGTCGTACCATTCCCCGGCCGGTGTGGCCTGGCCGGTGGAGACGATGCGCTCGATCCGCTCGCCTGTACCCTCGGCGAGGGTGTCGAAGCGCTCTTCCGCGAGGGTTTGGGGAACGTCCGCGAACAGATTGCCTCGGGTCATCCGGTACCCGTGCCGGTCGTGCGTGTGAATGGGGCGCCCGGGCGGTGGACCGCCCGGGCGCAAAGGCGTGTGGATTATACCCGCCGGGCGC
>NZ_WNXE01001005.1:0-598 GCF_010993615.1 Arhodomonas sp. KWT
TGCTGCTCGGCGCCATGGCCGGCTTCGATCACCGCGACTCCACCAGCGTGCAGCGCGAGGTCCCCGACTACCGCGCCACCCTCGGCGACGACATCCGCGGCCTGCGCATCGGCCTGCCGGCGGAATACTTCGGCGAGGGCCTGGACGCGGGCGTGCGCGCCGCCATCGACGAGGCGGTCGCCGCGCTCCGTGCCGAGGGCGCCGAGATCACCGAGGTTTCACTGCCCAACACCCACCTCGCGGTGCCGGTGTACTACGTCATCGCCCCGGCGGAGGCCTCCTCCAATCTCTCGCGCTTCGACGGCGTGCGCTTCGGCTACCGCTGCGAGGACCCACGCGGGCTCGAGGACCTCTACACCCGCAGCCGCGGCGAGGGTTTCGGCGACGAGGTCAAGCGCCGCATCATGGTCGGCACCTACGCCCTGTCGGCGGGCTACTACGATGCCTACTACCTCAAGGCGCAGCAGGTCCGGCGCATGATCCGCGACGACTTCACCCGCGCGTTCGAGGACGTGGACGTGATCCTCGGCCCGGTGGCGCCGACCCCGGCGTTCGACATCGGCGAGAAGGCCGACGACCCGGTACAGATGTATCTCTC
>NZ_WNXE01001006.1:0-596 GCF_010993615.1 Arhodomonas sp. KWT
GCCTCGTT
This sequence comes from Arhodomonas sp. KWT, assembly GCF_010993615.1. Taxonomy (NCBI): domain Bacteria; kingdom Pseudomonadati; phylum Pseudomonadota; class Gammaproteobacteria; order Chromatiales; family Ectothiorhodospiraceae; genus Arhodomonas; species Arhodomonas sp. KWT. The sequence continues at coordinate 9 of NZ_WNXE01001006.1, forward strand.
GGACGGCAGGTTCGGGGCGAAGCCGCCCTCGTCGCCCACCGCGGTGGACAGACCGCGCTCGCCGAGGATCTTCTTCAGCGCGTGAAAGATCTCGGTACCGCAGCGCAGCGCCTCGCTGAAACGGGCGAAGCCGGCGGGCATGATCATGAACTCCTGGATGTCCACGCTGTTGTTGGCGTGGGCACCGCCGTTGAGGATGTTCATCATCGGTACCGGCAGCAGGTGCTCGCCCTCCGGCGCAAGGTGGCGGAAGAGCGAACGCTCGTGATCGCCCGCGGCGGCGCGGGCGCTCGCCAGCGACACGGCGAGCAGGGCGTTGGCACCGAGCCGGCCCTTGTTGTCCGTGCCGTCGAGCTCGATGAGGCGCTCGTCGAGGGCGCGCTGATCGTCCGCGTCCATGCCCACCAGGGCCTCGCGGATGACGGTGTTCACGTTGCTCACCGCGTGGGTGACACCCTTGCCGAGGTAGCGCGCGGCGTCGCCGTCACGCAGCTCCACGGCCTCCCGTGCGCCGGTGGAGGCGCCGGAGGGAACGGCGGCCCGCCCGAAGGCGCCGCTGTCGAGCAGCACATCGGCCTCGACGGTGGG
>NZ_WNXE01001007.1:0-596 GCF_010993615.1 Arhodomonas sp. KWT
GCGTTGTACTTGGCGAGGAAGCGCTCGACCAGCAGCGGGATGTCCTCGCGGCGCTCGCGCAGCGGCGGGATGATCACCGGGTAGATATTGAGCCGATAGTAGAGGTCGGCGCGAAAGCGCCCCTCGCGCACGGCCTGTTCCATGTCCATGTTGGTGGCGGCGACCAGGCGCACGTCCACGTGGCGGGTGCGGGTGTCGCCGACGCGCTCGAACTCGCCCTCCTGAAGCACGCGCAGGAGCTTGGCCTGGGCGCCCTGGGAGAGCTCGCCGACCTCGTCGAGAAACAGCGTCCCGCCGTCGGCACGTTCGAAGCGTCCGGGCCGGGACTGCTGCGCGCCGGTGAACGCCCCCTTCTCCACGCCGAAGAGCTCCGACTCGATGAGCTCCTCGGGCATCGCCGCGCAGTTGACGGCGACGAAGGCGTTGGCCGCCCGGCGGCTGAGCTGGTGCAGGCCGCGGGCGAACATCTCCTTGCCCACGCCGGTCTCGCCGAGCAGGAGCACGGTCACCGCGCTCTCCGCGGCCTTGCGGATGATCTCGCCGGTCTCGCGGAACGCCGGCGATACCCCCACCATATCGCCGAGGTTGGTCTGCTC
>NZ_WNXE01001008.1:0-593 GCF_010993615.1 Arhodomonas sp. KWT
CGATGCGCTGCCCCTTCTGCCAGGCGCAGGACAGCCGCGTGATCGACTCGCGGCTCGCGAGCGAGGGCGACCAGGTGCGTCGTCGCCGCGAGTGCTCCACCTGCGGCGAGCGCTTCACCACCTACGAGACCGCGGAGCTGCTGATGCCGCGGGTGGTCAAGCGCGACGGTTCGCGCGTGCCCTTCTCGGATGAGAAGCTGCGCACGGGCCTGTCCCGCGCCCTGGAGAAGCGCCCGGTCGCCACCGAGGCGATCGAGGCGGCGATCAACCGGATCCGCAAGCGCATCCAGTCCACCGGCGAGCGCGAGGTGCCGGCGAGCCGTATCGGCGACTGGGTGATGGAGGAGCTCCGCGAGCTCGATCAGGTCGCCTACGTGCGTTTCGCCTCGGTGTACCGCAGCTTCGAGGACGTCAGTGCCTTCCGCGAGGTCATCGAGGGGCTGGAGAAGCGCTCGGCGGACACGGGCGACGGCGACAATGACCGGCGGGAGTGAGCCGGGCCCGGGCAGCTTCTCCGCGACGGACCACGCCCTCATGGCGCGGGCGATCCGGCTCGCGCGCCGGGGCCTGTACACCACGGACCCGAATCCCCG
>NZ_WNXE01001009.1:0-593 GCF_010993615.1 Arhodomonas sp. KWT
AGCCTGCTCAGGACCCGGGAGCTGGAGCCCTCGCCGGTCGGCGAGCTCGTGCGCACCCAGGGCCGCAACATCGGCCTGGGCGCGTTCGCCCCCCTGGGCAGCTACGCCCTGTTCCACCTGGTGACCATCTTCGCCCTGTCCTGGGCGCTGCTGTTCAACGGCCACACGGGGGCCGACTATCTGCTGGTGCAGATCCTGGGGGCGGCGATCTCGATACCGTGCATGCTGCTCTCCGGGGTGATCGCGGATCGCATCGGCCGCCGCGCGACCCTGGGTATCTTCGCGGTGCTGATCGCGGTGTACAGCGGCTGGACGCCGCTGCTGCTCGCCGGCGGGACCATGGAGGGCTACCTGTTCATACTGATCGGGTTCGCCCTGCTGGGGTTCTCGCACGCCCAGGCGGCCGGCGCGGTCAGCTCCACGTTCCAGGCCGAGTTCCGCTACAGCGGGGCGATGATCACCTCCGATCTGGGCTGGCTGTTCGGCGCCGGTTTCGCGCCACTGGTGGCGCTGGCGCTCACCGTCTATCTCGGTGTGGGCTACGTCGGCCTGTACCTGCTCTCCGGCGCCGTCGGCACCCTCGGTGCGCTGTG
>NZ_WNXE01000100.1:0-4326 GCF_010993615.1 Arhodomonas sp. KWT
CGAGGAGGAGAGAGATGCATCGAGCAACACGATACCTCGCGGGCGGGGCGGTGGTGGGGCTGGCCGGCCTGCTGCCGCTGACGGCCGCGGCCGACGCCACCCAGCACTACGTCCCCGGCGTGGAGGGCAGTCTCGCGGCCACGGTCCCCCCACCGGGCTTCTACCTGCGCACCTACGGGGTCTACTACGACTCCGACAACGTCAAGGTCGACGCCGTCAGCGACAACGACGGCGAGGTCCCCGGCGGTGACGACAGCGCCACCGTCCGGGCGGTGGTGCCCCGCGCGATCTGGATCACCGACAAGAAATTCCTCGGCGCGGACTACGGCATGGAGGCCATCGCCCCGATCCTGGACAAGGACGTCGACGCCATGGGGCTCAGCGAAAGCGACAGCGGCCTCGGCGACGTCTTCTTCAGCCCGCTGGTCCTCGCCTGGCACGGCGAGCGCTACGACACGGTCCTCACCGCCGGCTACTGGACCGACGCGTTCAGCGACTACGACGACGACAACCCCGTGGCCGCGGCGGCCTCCGTGGGCCAGGGCTACTCCAACGTGATGTTCACCCTGGGCGGCACCTGGTACCTCACCGCGGACCGCACCTGGGCGGTCTCGCTGCTCAACCGCTACGAAACCATGGCCTCGGACATCGAGGGCACCGACATCGAGCCGGGCGACAACTGGGTAGCCGAGTGGGGCATCAGCCACAGCTTCAGCCCGGCGCTGACCGTGGGGCTGGTGGGCTACGACAGCTGGCAGCTCACCGAGGACGACGCCCCGGCGGGCGTACCCACGCCCAAGGACGAGGTCCACGCCGTCGGCGGTCAGGTGACCTACCGCTCGCGCTCGCTGGGCATGAGCTTCGATGCCGCGCTCTACGACGAGTACCACAGCGAGCACCGCCCCGAGGGCACCACCGCCCGGGTGATCGTCACCATTCCGTTCTGAGACCGGGCGCGGGCCGTCACGGCGACGGCCCGCGCCGTGCACGCAAGGGAGACCGCCGACATGCCGATTGCGCACCTGCATATCCTCGAAGGCCGACCGAAGGAGAAGCGCGTGGCGCTGATCCGCAATGTCACCCACGCCATCGCCGAGAGCCTCGACGTGCCCGCCGAGCGCGTACGGGTGGTGGTCCAGGAGGTGCCCCTGGATCACTGGGGCATCGGCGGCGAGACCGCCGAGGAACGCCGCCGCGACGGCGGCGGCTGAGCGGGAGGCCGGCGATGGAGTCCGTGGACCTGGAGATCTTCTTCAACTTCCGCAGCCCGTACTGCTACCTCGCCTCCAAGCGGATGTTCCATCTGCTCGACGACTTCCACGTCCGCCTCGTCTGGCGGCCCCTGGGCGGATGGCACGGCCGCTCGCCGCCGGAGCGGGCGAAGCGGAAGATGCCCATCGCCCGTCAGGACGTCCGGCGCTTCGCCCGGCGGATGGGGATCCCCGTGAATCCGCCGCCCACGTCCACCGATCCCACCCGTGCCGCCGCGGGCTCCCTGCTCGCCGAGGAGCGGGGGCTGCTGCGCGCCTACACGGTGGAGACGATGCGCGCGGAGTGGGCCGAGGGGCGGGACATCGGCGAACCGGCGGTGTTGCGGGCGGTGGCGGACCGGATCGGCCTCGACCCGGAGGCGCTGATCGCGGCGGCGGACGACCCGGCCCGCCGGGAACACCTGGACGCCAACTGGGCCGTGGCGGACGAGCGGGGTGCCTTCGGCGTGCCGACCTTCGCCGTGGGCGACGAGATCTTCTGGGGGCAGGACCGCATCGACTTCGTCGTGGAGCACCTCCGGGAACTCAGGCTGGCACGGTTATGAATGCCCGCCGGTCCCTGGAGCTGCGACCGATGCCCATGGCAGGGGCCCTCACCATGCTGGCGGCGGTGGGCCTGGCGGTTTACGGCGGGGCGGCGACCTACCCGGCCTTCGTTGTGGCGCTGGTCGGTGCGGCGCTGGTGCTGGTGCGCAGACAGCCGGTCCCGGTGTCCCCGGGTGTCCGCGATCAGGGTGAGGGGCCGGACGCCCGGCTCGATGAGCTGGACGCTGCCGGACTGGACCTGACCGTGACCAGCGCGACCCTGGTCTCCCAGTTCACGGGCGTGATCACCAGCGCCGACCGGCAGGTGGAGACGGCCCGCCGTATCGTGGCGCTGAAGGAGGAGCTGGGCCGCAGCTCCGAGAGTACCGCGGCCGCGGCCGGTCAGTCGGCGGCCAGCGTGGGCGAGACCCATGCCAACGCCGAGGCCGGACACCGCTATGTGCATGACGCCTCCGGCGCGATCGAGGGCGTGGCCCGGACAGTGGACGGCGTGGTCGAGGAGTTCCAGGGCGTGGTGGGCTCCTCGGAGGAGATCGGCGGTATCGCCCGCACGATCCAGGGCATCGCCAAGCAGACCAGCCTGCTGGCGCTCAACGCCGCCATCGAGGCCGCCCGCGCCGGGGAGCAGGGGCGCGGTTTCGCCGTGGTCGCGGAGTCGGTCCGCGAGCTCTCCGAGCGTACCCGCCTCGCCACCGCGGACATCGAGACCATTCTCGAGCGGATCACCGGCAGCACCGAGTCCGTGGCCGGCGCACTGGCCGGTGCGGGGGCACAGGTGCGCGAGAGCGTCGATCTCGCCACCCGGGCGGCGGCGTCGCTGGAGGAGATCACGCGCCACGCCCGCGAAGCCAACGCCATGACGGAGACCCTGCAGGCGGAATGCCGTACCCAGCTGGGCACGTTCTCGCGCATGGCCGACGAGCTGGAATCCCTGGATTCGGCGGTACAGTCCGCCGACGACGCGGCACTGCGCTGCAACGAGCAGCTGCGCACGGTCGTGGAGAAGGTGGCGACTGCAAAGGAGGTCACGGCGTCCATGAACCCGGACAAGGACCCCCGGACGGCCCTGCTGGAGGCGGTGGAGGAGATGCGGGTCTGCAACATCCTGATCATGAACTCGCGCTCGGTGGCCGAGGCCGAGGCGCCCATCGGCCGGGTCGCCGACGTGGACCGGCGTATCGACCGGAACTGGCACCGGTACCTGGAGCGCGTCCCGGACGCACCCGTGGAACGCTTCAGCGACGCCCTGAGCGCCTACCGCGCCGCTCGTGACGCCATGCTTGCGCCGGCGCGGGACGGGGATTTCGACACGGTCCGGGCAGTGCTGGCCGAACGGGTCCGCCCGGCCTACGGCAACCTCAAGACCGTGATGGGGGCGCTATGAGTCGACAGACCGGCGAGGGCCGCCCCGGGGTCGAGCTGTTCGACAAGCCCGAGTGCCCGTTCTGCTTCAAGGTGCGTATCGCGCTCGCGGAGCAGGACCGGCCCTACCGCCACCGGCCCCATGACGACCCGGCGGTGAAGGCGGAGCGCGAACGGCTCTCGCCCACCGGTACCGTGCCGATCCTGGTGGAGGACGGCGACCGGGTGCTCACCGAGTCCGCCGTCATCATGGAATACCTCGCCGAGACCGGCCCCGGGCTGATGCCGGACGACGCCTGGGAGCGCGCCCGGGCCCGCAGCATCGCCCATTTCTCGGACAACCGTGTCGGCCGGGCGGTGCGCGAGGTCATCTTCGAGAAGCGCGACCGGCCGGCGCAGGACTGGGACCGGGCGCGTATCGACGCCGGGGTCGCCGCCTGGCGCGGGCAGTGCCTGCCGTATCTCGCCGAGGTCCTCGGCGAGCGGGCGTTCTTCGCCGGCGTCTACTCCATCGCCGATGCCGCGCTCACCGCGCGTTTCGCCCTGGCGCAGGCCTATGGCATGGACGTTCCGGACACCTTCCCGAACCTGCGGGCGTGGTTCGCGCGAATGGCGGAGCGGGCGAGCTTCGCCCCCGCGGCGCCGCCGAAGGTACGCGAGCGCCTGCGGGTCGCGGTCGACTGACGCCGTCCGCCGTTACGCCACCGGGTCCGGCTCACGGCTGCCGTCGCGCAGGCGCGAGACGATCAGCTCCGTGAGCCGCCGGGTCGCCACGCTGGGCCGTCCGGTACTGCGGTGCAGGGCGATCTCCACGCCGGGGAGCGCCGGCAGCCCGGTCTCCGCCGGGTCCAGCACGGTCAGCCCCGGGCCCAGCATGCTCGGCGTGGCCACGCCCACGGCGAGGCCCACGCTGACCGGCGACTGCAGCGCCGCGAACGCCTGGCTCACGTAGGCGGCCCGCCAGGGCCGGCCGGCGTCGTCCAGGCGGCTGGTGGCCGCGGCGCGGAACTCACAGGTGCCTTCCGGGTAGAGCGCCAGCGGCAGCGGGTCCTGGGCGTGGGCGGTGCTGCCCGGGGCACCCACCCAGACCAGCGGCTCCCGCCGCAGCAGGGTGCCGCCGGGGGAGTGCGGCTGGCGCGTGACCACG
>NZ_WNXE01000100.1:4424-10679 GCF_010993615.1 Arhodomonas sp. KWT
TGCCACGTCGATCTCGCCGGCGCGTACCCGGGCGACCAGCGTCTCGCTCAGCTCCGAGCGGACCTCCACCTCCACGCGCGGGTACTGCTCGGCGAAGGAGGCGAGGGTGGCCGGCAGGTAGAGTGCGTAATCCGCCGGTATGCCCAGGCGCACGGTACCCGCCACCTCCCGGTCCTCGATCCGCCGCCAGACCTCGCCGTTGAGCCGCAGCATCTCCCGGGCGTAGCCGAGCACCTCCTGGCCCTGGCGGGTGGGCTGCACGGTGCGCGGGCCGCGCTGCAGCAGGGTGATCCCGAGCTCCGACTCGAGTCGCCGCAGCTGCATGCTCACCGCCGACTGGGTATAGCTCAGCTGCCGGGCGGCCGTGGTGAAGCTGCCCGCATCCGCCACGGTGACGAGTGTCTGCAGGGCGCGCAGGTCCAGGGTCCGCTGTCTCATCGTGTCATCACGGATATTGATGGATAGGTAATGAGAATTCGTTAGTCAGATGGAATGATTCTGCCCGAGAATCCCCGCCGACGTACACGGTGCAGGCCGGGAAACGGAGGGACGCCATGATCGGGCAGAACGGTAATCGCATTCTGGAGAACCGTTATGGTCTGATCGTCACCTCCGCCCTGGTGGTGGTGCTCTGGGGCCTGCTGCCGGTGCTGCGGGCGATGGCGGCGTCCGTTCCGGCGCTGCAGCTCACCGGCATGGCGATGGCCTGCGCGGCGCTCACGGGCCGTGTGCTGCCCGGCGTCGGCGGCTCGTTCCGGGGTGCCGCGCGTGAGCACCCGTGGTACGCCTGGATCGCCGTGGTGGGCGGTTTCATCGGCGCGCTCGCCTTCTACTTCGTGGCCCTCGCCCATGCGCCGCCCCACGCGGTGGTGGTGGTGACCTACACGTGGCCGCTGGTCTTCGGTGTGGTCGCGGCGCTCTGTGCCGGGCGGCGGCCGTCGGTGGTCACGGCCCTTGCCCTGTGTCTCGCCCTGGCCGGGGTCGCGGTGCTGCGCGAGGGGGCCGGCGGCGGCGGGGATACCGTGTGGTTCGGCTACGGCGCGGGGCTGCTCTCCGGGCTGTGCTGGGTGGGCTACTCGCTGTTCCTGCAACGCTATTCGCGGCCAGTGACGCCGGCGTATCCGGCCTTTTTCGCCGCGGCCGCAGCGGTCGCGCTCGCCCTGCAGGCCGTCGCCGGCGGGCTGGTCTGGCCGTTACCGCCGGAGGCCCTTCTGGCCGGGGCGTTGCTGGGTATCGGCCCCTATGGCCTGGCGTTCGTCGGCTGGGGGCACGTGGTACGCCATGGCAGCCCGCGGCTGGTGTCGATGGTGCCGTACCTCGTGCCGGTGGTTGCGGCGGCGGTGATGACGCTGGCGGGCTCGCTGGAGCCCACGCCGCGCCTGGCTGTCGGCACGGCGCTGGTGGTCGCCGCGTGCGCGATGGCGGTTTTCGCCGGGCGCCGCGGCCCCGGGGCCGCGTGAGCCCCGGGGCGGATCCCGGTCAGCCGGTGTGGCTGTCCGGGTAGGCGGCGCGCAGCTCGTTGGCTGCGTGGACCATGTTGCGCAGGGCGGGGATGACCTCCTCCCAGCTCCGGGTCTTGAGCCCGCAGTCCGGGTTCACCCACAGCCGCGCCACCGGGATCAGCTCCGCGGCCCGCTGGAGGAGGCGCTTCATCTCCGCCACCTCCGGCGTCCGCGGCGAGTGGATGTCGTAGACACCCGGGCCGATCTCGTTGGGGTACTCGAAGGAGACGAAGGCATCGAGCAGCGTCATCGCGGAGCGGGACGTCTCGATGGTGATGACGTCGGCGTCCAGCGCCGCGATGGCCTCGATGATGTCGTTGAACTCCGAATAGCACATGTGGGTGTGGATCTGGGTCTCGTCACGCACCCCGCTGGTGGCCAGGCGGAAGGCCCGGGTCGCCCAGTCCAGGTAGTCCGCCCAGTCGGCGCGGCGCAGCGGCAGGCCCTCGCGGAAGGCGGGCTCGTCCACCTGGATGGCGGCGATACCGGCGGACTCCAGGTCCACGACCTCGTCGCGCAGGGCCAGCGCGATCTGCTCGCAGGTGCGCGAGCGGGGCTGGTCGTCGCGCACGAACGACCACTGCAGGATGGTCACCGGGCCGGTGAGCATGCCCTTCATGGGCCGCTCGGTGAGCGACTGGGCGTAGCGCGACCACTCCACGGTCATGGGGCCGGGGCGGCTGACGTCGCCGAAGATCACCGGCGGCTTCACGCCGCGGGAGCCGAAGCTCTGCACCCAGCCGTGCTGGGTGAAGCAGAAGCCCTCCAGCAGCTCGCCGAAGTACTCGACCATGTCGTTCCGCTCGGCCTCGCCGTGGACGAGCATGTCCAGGCCCACGTCCTCCTGCTGCTGCACGGCGTAGGCGATCTCCTCGCGCATGCGCTCGGCGTAGGCGGCGTCGTCCAGCCGGCCGGCGCGGTTGTCCCGGCGGGCCTTGCGGATGCCCCCGGTCTGGGGGAACGAGCCAATGGTCGTGGTCGGCAGCAGGGGCAGTGCCAGGCGGGCGTGCTGGGCCGGGGCGCGCTCGGTGTAGGCGTGGGCACGCCGGCTCATGGCCGCGTCGATCCCGGCGGCGCGCTCGCGCACGTCGCTGCGGTGGATGCGCGTCGAGCGCTCCCGGGCCTCGCGCGCCTGTCTGCTGGCCGCCAGGGCCTCGCGCACGTGCTCGCGGCCGTGGCTGAGGGCGGCGCCTAGGGTGGTGACCTCCTCGACCTTCTGCACGGCGAAGGCGAGCCAGCCGCGGAGCTCGTCGTCGAGCCGTTCCTCGGCGGTGACGTCCACCGGCACGTGGAGCAGCGAGCAGCTCGGGGCGAGCCACAGGCGCTCGTCGAGGCGCCGATGGGCGGTCTCCAGGTCGTCGAGCTCGGCGCCGAGGTCCGTGCGCCACACGTTGCGCCCGTCGATCACGCCCAGGGACAGGATCTGGTCGTCGGGCAGGGCGGCGATGAGCGCGCCCGGATCGTCGTTGCCGCGCACCAGATCGACGTGAAGGCCTTCCTTCGACAGGGCAACGGCGGTGTCGAGGTTGTCCCCGAGGCCGCCGAAGTAGCTGGTCACCAGCCGGCGCACGCCGGTGTCCGCGAGCCCGCGATGGGCACGGCTCAGCGCCTCGCGCCACTCGGCGTCGAGATCCGTGACCAGCACGGGCTCGTCGATCTGTACCCACTCGACACCGGCCTCCGCCAGCCGCGAGAGCAGCTCACGGTAGACCGCTACCAGCGGCTCCAGCAGCGCCAGCCGGCCGTTTTCCGGGTCATCGTTGCGGGACAGCGCCAGGTAGGTGACGGGGCCGATGAGTACCGGCTTCGGCGTGTAGCCGGCGGTCTGGGCCTCGGTGACCTGCGCAAGCAGCCGGCTCGCGTCCAGCTCGAAGCGCTGACCGGCAGCGAGTTCCGGGACGATGTAGTGGTAGTTGGTGTCGAACCACTTGGTCATCTCGCAGGCGTGGGTATCCGTGCCGGTGGGGGCGCGGCCGCGGGCCATGCGGAAGTAGGTGTCGATGTCGCGGTCGTCGTCGCCGGTGCGGAATCGCTCGGGGATGACGCCGAACATCAGCGAGTGGTCGAGCATGCCGTCGTACCAGGAGAAGTCGCCGACCGGAACCATGTCCAGGCCGGCGTCCGCCTGCTGCCGCCAGTGGCGGTGACGGAGCTCCCTGCCCGTCTCCGCGAGGGCGTCCCGGCCGGTATCGCCGCGCCAGTAGCTCTCCAGCGCACGCTTGAGCTCGCGGTGCAGGCCGAAGCGGGGAAAGCCGAGGGTATGTGTCGTGACCATCGATCCTCCTGTGTGGTCGTCGTCCATCGGTCCGGGGAGCATGCGCGCCGGGTGAAGGTGAATCAAACTGATTATATTAAAGAAAAACGTGAATATATTTCATACAATCAGGTGGCGCCGACCGCCGCGAGGGTCCGCGCTCGCGTTGTCAACCGGCTTGCAAGAATGCGGTAGGGGCTATATCGTGAGGGGCAGTCCTGAAAAGACACCATATGTTGTGGTGTCGAGAGGGGAACACCGGTGAGAATCCGGGGCTGACGCGCAACGGTAACGCGGTCCTCCGCGAAGCCCGAACACCTCCCAGGACAGGGCCATCCGGCCCCACCGCTGGCTGCCTTCGCGACCGAGGTACCCGGTGCAGAGCGACACCCCGCGCCCGCCGCCGGTGGCGGGCGGACAGCTGCTTTGCACACCTTCGCCGCGTAGGGGCCTCCCGGGAATCGACACGATCTGGAGGTCACCGATGCAAACCGTCTCCGCAAACGCCGCCGTTGCCGGCGATCCCGCCGCCGGGCACGCCTCGCGCGTCGATCTGGACGTGGTCAAGCGCAACGGCACCGTCGCCGACTTCGACCCGGAGCGCATCAGCGTCGCCATGACGCGCGCCTTCCTCGCCGTCGAGGGCGAGGCCGCCCGGGATTCCCGGCGCATCCACGACACCGTCGCCCGGCTTACCGACGAGGTGGTCGCGGCCGTGGCCCGCCGGCCGGAGGGGGCCACCGTCCACATCGAGGACATCCAGGACCAGGTGGAGCTGGTGCTCATGCGCGCTGGCGAGCACCGGGTGGCCCGCGCCTACGTGCTCTACCGCGAGGAGCGTGCCCGGGAGCGGGCGGCCGCCGAGCCTCCGGAGGCGCCGCCGGTCCCGGCCACGTTCCACGTCACCGTCGCGGACGGCACCCGTCATCCCCTCGACGAGGCGCGCCTGGAGCGCGTGGTCCGCGAGGCCTGCGAGGGCCTGGACGACGTGGACGCGGAGCGCGTGCTCACCGAGGCACGGCGCAACCTCTACGACGGCGTCACCGAGACGGAGCTGGAGCAGGCGCTGGTGATGGCGGCACGGATGCTGATCGAGCGCGAGCCGGACTACAGTGCGGTGGCGGCGCGGCTGCTGCTGGACGCCTTGCGCCGGGAGGCGCTGAGTTTCGTCCACGCCGAGCGCCGCGAGGCCACCCAGGCGGAGATGACGGCGGGCTACGCCGAGTACTTCCCCGCCTACATCCGCCGCGGGGTGGACGAGCAGCTGCTCGACCCGCGGCTGCTGGAGTTCGACCTGGAGCGGCTCGGCCGCGCGCTGGAGGCGGGGCGGGATCTGCAGTTCGGGTATCTCGGGCTGCAGACCCTCTACGACCGCTACCTCCAGCACGTGGGCGAGACCCGCTTCGAGCTGCCCCAGGCCTTCTTCATGCGCGTGGCGATGGGGCTCGCGCTGGAGGAGATCGACCGCGAGGCGCAGGCGGAGACGTTCTACGACCTGCTGAGCTCGTTCGACTTCATGAGCTCGACGCCGACGCTGTTCAACGCCGGCACCCTGCGCCCGCAGCTCTCGAGCTGCTATCTCACCACCATCGGCGACGATCTCGACCGGATCTACTCCGGCATCCGCGACAACGCCCTGCTATCCAAGTTCGCCGGCGGGCTCGGCAACGACTGGACCCGGGTGCGGGCGATGGGGGCGCACATCCGTGGCACCAACGGCACCTCCCAGGGCGTGGTGCCCTTCCTCAAGGTCGCCAACGACACCGCCGTCGCGGTGAACCAGGGCGGCAAGCGCAAGGGCGCGGTGTGTGCGTACCTGGAGGTCTGGCACCGGGACATCGAGGACTTCCTCGAGCTGCGCAAGAACACCGGCGACGAGCGTCGCCGTACCCACGACATGAACACCGCCTGCTGGGTGCCGGACCTGTTCATGAAGCGCGTCCACGAGGAGGGGCAGTGGACACTGTTCTCCCCGGACGAGGTCCCTGACCTGCACGACCTCACCGGCGAGGCCTTCGAGGCACGCTACCGCGACTACGAGGCCGCGGCGGAGCGCGGGGAGATGCGTACCGCCCGGCGGATATCGGCGGTGCAGCTGTGGCGGCGCATGCTCACCATGCTGTTCGAGACCGGCCACCCGTGGATCACCTTCAAGGATCCGTGCAACCTGCGCTCGCCGCAGCAGCACACCGGCGTGGTGCACAGCTCCAATCTCTGCACCGAGATCACCCTCAACACCTCGGACGACGAGATCGCCGTGTGCAACCTGGGCTCGGTGAACCTCGCCGCCCACATCGATGACGGTGCCCTGGATCACGAGCGGCTGCAGCGCACGGTCACCACCGCCATGCGCATGCTCGACAACGTCATCGACATCAACTACTACTCGGTGCCCGCCGCGCGCCGCGCCAACCTGCGCCACCGGCCGGTGGGGCTCGGGCTCATGGGCTTCCACGACGCGCTCTACCGGCTGCGCCTGCCCTACGACTCCGAGGCCGC
>NZ_WNXE01001010.1:0-592 GCF_010993615.1 Arhodomonas sp. KWT
CGCACCGCCGTCGCGCGTGCCTGGTCGGAGCCCTGGGTCCGGCGGGTATGGCTGCACACCTGCAGCGAGGATCACCCGGACGCGCTGGCGGTCTACCAGCGCGTCGGCTTCCGGGTCTTCGACACCTATGACGAATGGGTCGCCGACCCCCGGCTGCGGGGACTCGTACCCCGTGAGGCGGGTCCCCACGTGCCGATCCCGGCATGAGCGGCCCTCGGCCGGCGGCCGCGCCGGTGCGACCGTGCAGGCGCCCTCACAATCGACAGTACCGCTGAGAAGACTAATGACCGGTGCGGGGCCGGAGGTGGCGGTTGAGGCGCCGCTCGACGAGGCGGAAGCCGCCGAGGATGAGGAAGGTGATCAGCACGTAGAGCACGCCCGCGGCCAGGAAGATCTCCAGTGGCGTATACGTCCGCGCGATGATGGTGCGGGCCATGCCGGTCAGATCAAGCAGCGTGATCGTGCTCGCCAGCGCACTGCCCTTGAGCATCAGGATGACCTCGTTGCTGTAGGCCGGCAGCGCGATCCGGAAGGCCCGTGGCAATACGATCCGCCGCCAGGTCACGACCCGGCCCATACCCAGCGCGCGTGC
>NZ_WNXE01001011.1:0-591 GCF_010993615.1 Arhodomonas sp. KWT
TTCCTGAGCAGTCAGTACGCGCCCGGCCGGGACATCCCTGCCGAGCACCGCGCCCTGCGCGACGCCGCGCTGGCCGGCGACACCGGCACTGCCATGAGCGTGCTGCGCGTGCACATCGAGCGCACCGCGCACACCGTCGAGCGCATGCTCGCCGCCGGCGAGGCCGCCCTCGAGGAGGCGGCCTCGTCCTGACCCGCGGCCCATCCCGCCGCCTCAGGTCACCACGGCCAGGAAGTTCTCGTTGAGAACCCGGTCGTGGTAGAAGATCGCCTTGCCGAGGCTGTCCGCCGTCCAGGTGATGGTCGGGTGATCCGGGTACCACGTGCTGCCGCCGGCGAAGACCTCGTTGCGGTTGCCCGAGGGGTCGAAGAAGTAGATCGTCTTGCCCCGGGTGATGCCGTGACGGGTCGGTCCGATGTCGATGGAGATGCCGTACTTGGACATGATGTCGGCGGCCCGCAGCACCTCCTCCCAGCTGTCCAGCAGGAACGAGACGTGATGTAGCCGGCCGGGCTCGTCGTGGCGGATGAAGGCGATGTCGTGGGCCTTGTTGGAGCACGACAGGAACGCGCCGACCAGGGTCTCGCCGTC
>NZ_WNXE01001012.1:0-590 GCF_010993615.1 Arhodomonas sp. KWT
GAGGTAGCGGTGCACCAGCCAGCCGAGCACCGCCGCCGTCGCCAGGGCGACGTAGAACAGCGTGTACTCGAAGGGCAGCCGCTCCAGGCCGATGCCGAGCACGCTCGGACGCGAGAGGATCAGCCCGTCGCTGCCGCCGGTGTAGTGGTAGAACTTCTCCAGCACGGCGTAGAAAACCATGGAGAACGCCAGGTTGAGCATGCCGAAGAAGATGTAGCGGTAGCGCACCACGAACAGCCCGACCAGCAGGCCCAGCACGCCGCTGCCGAGGGCGCCGATCACCAGCAGGGTGAGCAGCTCGCCGCCACCGAGCAGCCGCGCGGCGAAGGCCGCCACGTAGGCGCTGGCCGCGAAGAACAGGGCGTGCCCGAAGGAGACCTGGCCGGCACGCAGCAGCACCACGATGCCGAGCACCGCGAGCCCTTTGGCGATCGCCAGCACCAGGAAGGTCTTGCTCCAGGGCGCGAACAGGGGCATGAGCGCGATCAGCGCCACCACCCCGAGCAACAGAAACCGGCCGCCGCGCATGTCAGATCTTCCTCGTCTGGACCGTGCCGAACAGCCCGTTGGGACGGACCAGCAGCACGAGC
>NZ_WNXE01001013.1:0-590 GCF_010993615.1 Arhodomonas sp. KWT
GCGTCCGGCCCGCCGTTGACCAGAAGCCGGGCGCCCGCGGCGTGGCAACGCCGGATCGCCTCCCCCAGCAGTGCCGCGTCCGGCGTGGCCCGCCGCCACTGCACCAGGGCCAGCCCGGACGCGAGGGCGCGATCGAGGCGCATCAGCAGCGCGTCACCACGCTCGTCGGCAGGCGTGATGGCGTAGCGCTCGGGCAGGGTCAGCGCCCGAACGATCGGCGCGTTGGCGGCGGGGAACGGATAGGCACTCAGCCCGGCGGCGGGGACCCAGCGCCACTCGGCCACCTCGATGGCCCGCGGCGTCTCGCCCGGCGCCGGCTCCGTGAGCCACACGTCGAGCTCGACCCGCCGGCCGGGGTAGTCGAAGGGGATACGAATCAGCGGGCGGCGCGGTGCGACGGTGATCCCGAGCTCCTCGCGGATCTCGCGGACCAGCGCGTCGGTGACGGCCTCGCCGGGCTCCACCTTGCCACCGGGGAACTCCCACAGCCCGCCCTGGTGCAGATGATCCGGTCGCCGCGAGATCAGCACGCGGCCGTCCCCGCCGCGGATCACCGCGACGGCCACATGGATCGTCTCCACGGCCGGGCT
>NZ_WNXE01001014.1:0-590 GCF_010993615.1 Arhodomonas sp. KWT
GCGTCCGGCCCGCCGTTGACCAGAAGCCGGGCGCCCGCGGCGTGGCAACGCCGGATCGCCTCCCCCAGCAGTGCCGCATCCGCCGTGGTCCGCCGCCACTGCACCAGGGCCAGCCCGGACGCGAGGGCACGGTCGAGGCGGATCAGCAGCGCGTCACCACGCTCATCCGCGGGGGTGATGGCGTAGCGCTCGGGCAGGGTCAGCGCCCGCACGATCGGGGCATTGGCGGCAGGGAAAGGATAGGCGCTCAGCCCGGCAGCGGGTACCCAGCGCCACTCCGCCACTTCCAGGGCCCGCGGCGTCCCGCCGGGCATCGGGTCCGTGAGCCACACGTCGAGCTCGACCCGCCGGCCAGGGTAATCGAAGGGTACGCGAATCAGCGGGCGGCGCGGAGCAACGGTGATCCCGAGCTCTTCGCGGATCTCGCGGGCCAACGCGTCGGTGACGGCCTCACCGGGCTCCACCTTGCCACCGGGAAACTCCCACAGCCCGCCCTGGTGCAGGTGATCCGGCCGCCGCGAGATCAGCACGCGGCCGTCCCCGCCGCGGATCACCGCGACGGCCACATGGATCGTCTCCACGGCCGGGCT
>NZ_WNXE01001015.1:0-589 GCF_010993615.1 Arhodomonas sp. KWT
TTCCAACGCGATGCCATGGCGCTGACGCTCGCCGGCGACGAGGCGCCCTTCGAGCCGGTCGCGCGTCAGGCGCTGCGCACCGAGACGCAACACACGCTCGGTGAAGATGGTATCGATTACGTACTTGCCGGGTTTTCCTCGCTGCCGACCTTCGACGACGCCGCCCCGGCGCTACGGACCCTCTCTCAGGCAGGGGTCACCGTCGGTTGCCTGACCGTCGGCGGTCCCGACAATACCCGGCGCTTCCTCGAGGGAGCCGGACTTTCCGAGTACGTTGACCACGTCATCACCGCGCAGGCGGCAGGCGTGTGGAAGCCTCATCCGGAGATCTACCGTTTCACCGCGAAACAGATCCAGACACCGCTTGAGCGTATGGCCCTGGTCGCAGTGCACGCGTGGGATTGCCATGGCGCCAAACGGGCCGGTGCGCTCGCCGGCTGGTGTGCCCGTCTGGAAATCGAGCGGGGAGATGTGTTCCTGCCCCCCGACGTCATGGGGCAAAGCCTCGACGAGGTGGCAGACAAGCTGCTCACGTTGCACTAACCAGCCTACACGTCCAATACGGCGCAGATTGGCCTCCGGGAATGCG
>NZ_WNXE01001016.1:0-589 GCF_010993615.1 Arhodomonas sp. KWT
CCCTCGTGCGTGCCGGGCTGCGCCGCCTGCTCGAGCTGATCGACGGGGTGAGCGTAGTGGGCGAGGTCGGGGACGGCCGGACGCTGCTTCGCCTGCTCGACGACGTTCCCGCCGATGTTGTCCTCCTGGATGTCGAGATGCCCGGCATGAACGGCCTCGAGGTCCTGAGGCGGTTGCGCCGCGCGTATCCCGCCGTACCCGTGTTGATGGTTTCCATGCACGAGGAGGTCGCCACCGTGGCGCGTGCGTTACGGATCGGTGCCCGGGGGTTCCTGCTCAAGACCGCGCGCCCGGAGGAGCTCGAACGGGCGGTGCGCGCGGTTCACCGGGGACAGCGCTACCTCAGCGAGTCACTGTCCGCCGCGGAGGTGCAGGCCGAGCTCGACCGCATCGAGGCGGAGGAGGGCGATCCGCTGTCGCGGCTTACCGATCGGCAGAGGGAGGTCCTGCAGCTCATCGGCGAGGGCTACGGTACCCGGGCGATCGCCGAGCGTATGTTCGTCAGCGTGAAGACGGTCGAGACGCACCGGGCGGCGCTCCTCCAGCGCCTGGGCGTGCGCGACGTGATCGGGCTGGTGAAGACGGCGAT
>NZ_WNXE01001017.1:0-588 GCF_010993615.1 Arhodomonas sp. KWT
CCCGGTCGCGGCCCTCGAGGATGAGCTCGTGGACCTTGTCGCGCATGTCCTGGGCGAGATCAGCGTTAGACTCGGCGATACTCTGGCCCTGACAGACCAGGCAGCGCAGCTGGCCGATGATTTCCGTGTAGCGCTCGCGCTGGGCGGGGGTATCGAATTCGTAGACGGTGCCGGCGGCTGACGCCGCGCCGGTGACCAGTATCAGGACGATGGCGAGAACGGCCCCCTTCATGCGTCCGCCTCCTCACGCAGCCGCTGCACCCGCGGAAGGATCTCCTCCTCCATCGACTCCCGGGTAATGGCGCCGATGTGCTTGTACCGGATCCGCCCGTCGGCATCGAGGAGGAAGGTCTCCGGCACACCGTAGACACCCCAGTCCATGCCGATGTCGCCCTCCTTGTCGAACACGATCGCGTCGTAGGGATTGCCGAACTCGGACAGCCACTGCCGCGCCTCGGCCCGCGTATCCTTGTAGTTGAGGCCGTAGATGGGCACCCCCTGCTCGGCGAGCGCGGAAATGTAGGCATGCTCCTCGCGGCAGGCCACGCACCAGCTCGCCCAGACGTTCACCAGCGCCACCTCGCCGCG
>NZ_WNXE01001018.1:0-588 GCF_010993615.1 Arhodomonas sp. KWT
CGAGGGCGCAGTTGATCTGGGCCGCGCCGGCAAGGAGAGAGGTCTGTGCGGTCATGGTGCTCCGGCGTGGTGGCACGATTGTGGGTCGGTCTTCGCGGCGGGTGAGGGCGGCGGACCGGCGGTCCGCCGCTGCGGTTGCGGACCTCACATGAGGTCGTGCTTCTTGAGAAAGTCCTCCGCGACCCGCTCGATGCTCTCCTTGTCGACGTCCACGCGGGCGTTCAGGGCCGCCATGGTGTCGTCGTCGAGCAGTGCGGACAGGGCGTTCATCTGTTCACGCAGCTTCGGGTTCGCCTCCAGGGTGTCCTTGCGCACCACCGGAGTGAGCGCATAGGAGGGGAAGTAGTTGCGGTCATCGTCGAGCACGCGGAAGTTGAACGCCGGGATACGCCCGTCGGTGGCGAATACCAGGGCGACGTCGACCTCGCCCTCCTTGAGCGCGGAGTAGGTCAGCCCGGAGTTCATGCGCTTGATGTCGCCGCGCGGCACGCGGAAGCCGTAGGCGCGCATCATGGGCTTGAAGCCGTCCGGCCGCGCGTAGAACTCGGCGTTCACGGCGATGGTCATCTCCTTGCCGTCGTTGACCGC
>NZ_WNXE01001019.1:0-588 GCF_010993615.1 Arhodomonas sp. KWT
GCCGGGACAGCCGTGCGGCCATGCGCTCCAGTGCAGCCACGGTGCTGTCGAAGTCCGCGTAGGCGGCGAGCCAGTCGCCGTCGCGCATCCGCGGCAGGATTGCGGCGAGGCGTGGCGGGAGGTGCCGGCCCTGGCGTTCCAGTGCGGTGTACGCGCCGCGGGTGAAGGTGGGCAGCGCCGTGGGGTGGTGGCTGGCCCAGTCCCGGGCGAGGAAGTGATCGAAGGCCATGTCCAGGATGATTCCGGCGGCCCGGCGATGGGGCGGCGGGAAGCGCCGCCGGGCGTCGCGCACGACCGGGTGGCGGTCGGTGAAGGCGTCGACGCGGCGGTGCAGCCGGATGCCCGCGCGCACCGCTGCCGGCAGTGCCGGGTCCGGCGTGCCGCGCACGAAATCGCCCATCAAGTTGCCCGCCAGGAACGCCGGGTCGTCGTCGCCGGCGAGGTAGGCGTGCGCCAGGAAGTTCACGACGCCGGCAGCAGCGCCCGGACGTTGGCGGGTACGGCGACCGCACGCCCCGCGTGGTGGTCCACCCACACCACCCGGGCTGAGCCGGTGGCGTAGACGACCCCGCCGTCGCCGGCGTCGCG
>NZ_WNXE01000101.1:0-10650 GCF_010993615.1 Arhodomonas sp. KWT
ACACCGTTACCCGCAGGGGGTCGAGATCGACGACCTCCGCCACCTCGCCGCCGGCGGTGAGGTAATCGCCCTCCTCCACAGTGACGGACTCGAGGATGCCGTCGAAGGGGGCGCGCACGTCGGTGTTGGCGATCTCCTCGCGTATCGACGCCAGCTCGGCACGGGCGGCCTCGAGCGCGGCCTCCGCCGCCTGGCGCTGGGTGGTGGACTGGTAGCCACTGTCGGCGAGACGCCGGGCGGCGGCCGCCTCGGCCTCGCGCTGGCTCACCAGCGCACGGGCCTCGGCCAGGCGCGCCTGACGGTCGTTCATGGCGATGCGGGCGATACTCGCCCCTGCGGCTACCGGACGGCCCTTGGTGAGCGGCGGCTCGGCAACCCGTCCGCCGGTCTCCGCACGCACGCTCACGCGGCGGTCGGGCCGGGACTGCCCCTGGAGGACGAGCCAGCGCGTGATGGTCCGGGCCTGCTGCTCGCTGACCTGCACGCGCATCGCCGCCGGTGCGTTCTCCGCCGGCGACGACGCCGCGGCCGGTTCGGCCCCGCCACGGGCCAGATAGCCGCTGGCAATCCAGCCCGCCAGTGCCACGAGCACCAGGACGGCGATCAGCCAGGGGCGCATGTGCCGTGTCACTCCTCGCCTCCTCAACACGGGGGGTTCGTGGGGGAATCGACCGGATTGACCTGTGTCAAAAGCCCTCCGGCCGTATGCGATAGCCTCTGCGATGGGGGTTACGGCCCGACACCATACCTCGCCGAAGCCTCATCAGGAGGATCCGGACCGACGATGGCAATCGAACTCTACAACGACGGCCACCATGCCTGCTATACGTTCGACTCGCTGGTTTCCGGCGAGCACGGCATCCAGTCCAACCAGTTCCTCATACTGGACGGGGACGCCGCAGCCTTGGTGGACCCCGGCGGCGATCTCACCTACACACCGCTGTCGGTGACCCTGGGCCGCCAGATCCGTCTCAAGGAAATGGACTACGTGTTCGCGTCCCACCAGGATCCCGACATCATCGCCTCGCTGGACCGCTGGCTGATGTACACGGACTGCAAGGTGGTGTGCTCGAAGCTGTGGACGCGCTTTCTGCCGCACCTGGTGCCCGGCTACCAGAGCGCACGCATCGTCGACCGCATCGTCGGCCTGGAGGACGAGGGCGGCAGGATCCCGCTGGGCGATTCCGTGATCAAGGCCGTGCCCGCGCACTTCCTGCACTCGGTGGGCAACTTCCAGTTCTACGACACCACCGCGCGGATCCTGTTCTCCGGCGACATGGGCGCCTCGCTGGTCGAGGACCACCCCGGCGAACCGGTCGAGGACTTCGAGGCGCACATCCCCACGATGAAGGGCTTCCACCAGCGCTACATGGTGGCTAACCGCGCCTGCCGGCTGTGGGCGCGCATGGTCCGGCAGATGGACATCGACTGGCTGGTGCCCCAGCACGGCCGGCCGTTCAAGGGCCGCGAGATGATCCACCGCTTCCTGGACTGGATCGAGAACCTCCCCTGCGGAATCGACCTGCTCGACGAGAGCAGCTACCGCGTGCCCCGTTAGGCGGCAACGCCGGCCACCCACGCCGGGCGCCACCCGTCCGGCGCGCCGCGGACGCCGCGCGGGTCAGTCGTCGAAGAGGTGGCCGAACTTGGCGGCCTTGGTTTCCAGGTAGCCGTGATTGTGGGGATTGCGGCCGGCCTGCAGGGCGATGCGCTCGGCCACGTGGACGCCCGCCCCCTCGAGCCCGTTCACCTTGCTGGGATTGTTGGTGAGCAGCCGCACCGACGTCACCCCGAGATAGCGGAGCATGTCCGCGGCGACGGTGTAGTCGCGGGCGTCGGCGGCGAAGCCCAGGGCCTCGTTGGCCTCCACCGTGTCCGCGCCCTCACGGTCCTGGACGGCGTACGCCCGGATCTTGTTCAGCAGCCCGATGCCCCGGCCCTCCTGGCGGAGGTAGACCAGCACGCCGCGGCCCTCGCGGCCGATGCGCCGCAGGGCCTCCTCGAGCTGCGGGCCACAGTCGCAGCGCTGGCTGAACAGGGCATCGCCGGTGAGACACTCCGAGTGCACGCGCACCAGCGCCGACTCCGCGCCGTCGACCTCGCCCATGACCAGGGCCACGTGCTCACGCCCGCCCCCCGGCTCCTCGAAGCCGTGGATGATGAACTCCCCCCACCGGGTCGGAAGCCGGGCCGCACTGACGTGCACGGCACCGGGGCTGCTGGCTGCCTGTTCGCTCATGGTCCCGTCAATCGTGGATTGAACCCGTCACGATATCACGCCCCCCGCCCGTGCGGGGCCTCGAGGTCGATCTCCGGGCCCACGGGGATGACGCCGGTGGGATTGATCGTCGGGTGCGAGGTGTAATAGTGGCGCTTGATGTGATCGAGGCTCACGGTCGGCGCCACCCCCGGCACCTGGTAGATCTCGCGGGTGTAGGCCCACAGGTTCGGATAATCCACCAGCCGGCGGATGTTGCACTTGAAGTGGCCGACGTAGACCGGGTCGAAACGCACCAGGGTGGTGAATAGCCGCACGTCCGCCTCGGTCAGGCGGTCGCCGGCGAGGTAGGGCTGGCGGGCCAGCCGTGCCTCGAGCTCGTCCAGGGCCTCGAACAGCGCCGTGACCGCCTCCTCGTAGGCCGCCTGCGCGGTGGCGAAGCCGGCCTTGTAGACACCGTTATTGACCCGGTCGTAGACGAACGGGTTGATGGCGTCGATGGCCTCGCGATGGTCAGCCGGATACAGATCGACGTCGTCCCGGCCCCAGCGGTCGAACGCGGTGTTGAGCATCCGCACCAGGTCGGCGGACTCGTTGTTGACGATGGTGCCCTCGCGGGTGTCCCACAGGGTCGGCACCGTGACCCGCCCGGTGTAGTCCGGCCGCGCCCGGGTATAGAGCTGGTACAGGTGATCGAGGCCGTGCAGGCGGTCCCCGGTGGCGCCCGGGTAGTCGCCGAACGACCAGCCCTGATCCCCCATGTACGGATGGACCACCGACACCCCGATGACGTCCTCCAGGCCCTTGAGGCGCCGCGTGATCAGCACGCGGTGGGCCCACGGGCAGGCCAGCGAGACGTAGAGGTGATAGCGCCCGGGCTCCGCGGCGAAGCGCGCCGAGGGCTCCGGCGAGACCCAGTCGCGGAACACCGTCTCCGGCCGCTCGAAGCGCCCGCCGGTGCTGTCGGTGTCATACCAGCGATCGTGCCAGACACCGTCGATGAGCAGACCCATGTTCGCCTCCTCTGGCAGTCCGCGCCCCGCGGCGGTGCCGCGGGGACCAGTGGCCTTAGGCCGCGAGCTTCGCCGCGATCTCGGTAACGTGGCGCCCCTGGGCGCGGGCGAGCGAGCGCTCCTTGTCCGTCGGCTGACGCGAGCCGTCACCGCCGGCCATGGTGCCCGCACCGTAGGGCGAGCCGCCGCGGGGCTCGCTGATGTCGAACAGCTCCGGGGCCTTCGCGTACGGCAGCCCGACCAGCACCATGCCGTGATGGGCCATCGTGAACCACGCACTCACGATGGTGGTCTCGTTGCCGGCGCCGGTACCCGTGGAGGTGAACACGCTGCCCACCTTGCCGGCCAGTGCACCGCTGGCCCACAGCCCGCCGGTCTGGTCGAGGAAATTGCGCATCTGCCCGGCCATGTTGCCGAACCGGGTCGGCGTACCGAGGATCACCGCGTCATAGTCGGCGAGCTCGCCGGGGGAAGCCACCGGGGCCGCCTGATCGAGCTTGGCGCCGGCATTGCGCGCCGCCTCCTCGGGCATGGTCTCGGGTACCCGCTTGACCACGACCTCGGCGCCGGGCACCTCGCGCGCCCCTGCCGCGACGGCATCCGCCATCTGCTCGATGTGACCATACATGCTGTAGTAGAGGACCAGTACGCGTGTCATATCGGAATCTCCTTCGCCCTGCTATTGAGTACGGTCTCAGGCTAACTGAAAACCCTGAGGCGACAATCTTCTTGATTCCGAAAAAACTGTTTCCTATAAGTAAACGATAACCTTTGCCGGAGCCCTGCCATGGACCGATTCGCCGCCCTCGAGGCCTTCGTCGGCGTTGCCGAGGAGGGCAGCTTCACCGCCGCCGCGGAGCGCATGGACGTCTCCAAGTCGGTGATCAGCAAGCAGGTCAAGGCACTCGAGCAGCATCTGGGCGTACGGCTGTTCAACCGCACGACCCGACGGCTGCACCTCACCGAGCCCGGGGCGCAGTTCCGCGACCGGGCCCTGCGCATCCTCGAGGAGCTGGGGGAGGCGGAACGCGCGGTGGGCGACCTCCAGGCCCGGCCCCGCGGCCTGCTGCGGGTCAATGTACCCGTCTCCTTCGCCCTGCAGCACCTCTCCGCCGTACTGCCCGCCTTCCTGGACCGTTACCCGGAGCTGTCGGTGGACGTGGTCCTCAACGATCGCTTCGTCGACCTGGTCAACGAGGGCTTCGACGTGGCGATACGGATCACCGAGCTCCAGGACTCCAGCCACATCGCCCGCCGCATCGCCCCCTGTGAGGGCTGGATCTGCGCGTCACCGGACTACCTGGCCCGCCACGGCCGGCCGCAGACGCCGGAGGCACTGGCCGGGCACGCCTGCCTGGTCTATGCCTACGCCCGCAACACCCGGGAATGGCGGCTGACCGGAGCGGACGGGCGTACCCACCGGGTCCCCGTACGCGGGCGCTTCCAGGCCAACAACGGCGAGATCCTGATAGACGCGGCCTGCGCCGGCACCGGGCTGGTGCTCACCCCGGATTTCATCGCCAACCGGGCAGTGGCCGAGGGCCGGCTCGAGCGGGTGCTCTGCGATTACCGGGCCCCGGGGATGGCCATCCACGCCATCTACCCCTACACGCACAACGTCTCGGCCAAGGTGCGCGTGTTCATCGATTTCCTGCGCGAGTGCTACGGCGACGGACCGCCGCCCTGGGCATGGGAACGGCTCAACGGGCGATCGGAGCGCGCGGGCAGCTGATCCCCCAGGCACGCGAGCAACCGGTCGCCCAGCACCTTCAGGCGGGACAGCCCCTGCCGGGCGCGGCTGCTGTCGCCGCGCTCGTGAACGGTGAGCATCGCACGGGCGAAGCGGTGCACCCGGCGGTGCCGACGGTCGAGCTCGTCCAGCGCCCCGGCCTCCGCGCCGCGGCGCACCCGCTCCCGGTCCAGCCACTGGCCGAAACGGCACTCGCGGTGATCCATTGCCGGCGGCACCGCCCGGCAGCCGTCGAGGAAGCCCTCCAGGGCCTGCATCCACAAACGGTGCTCGATGCCGGCGAGGTGCAGGGGCAGCATCTCCTGGGGGACCGTCTCCTGACCGCTCCAGCGGGGATACGGGCGCCACCGGCGGCGCCAGGCCGGAAGCGCCTCCGGCGGCATCGGCCGGGCGATGGCGAACCCCTGGGCCAGCTCGCAGCCGAGCTTGAGCAACAGCTCGCCCTGGGCCTCGTTCTCCACACCCTCGGCAACCACGTCGTGGCCGAATGCCCGCGCCAGCCCCATCACGCCCTCGACGATGGCGAAGTCCTCCGCGTCCTCCAGGCTGTCGGCGACGAAGCTCCGGTCGATCTTGAGCTCGACCACGGGCAATCGCTTGAGGTAGGTCAGCGAGGCGTAGCCAGTGCCGAAGTCGTCCAGCGAGAAGTACACCCCGAGGCGGGCACACTCGCGCATCACCCGGGTGACGTGGACCATATCCTCGAGCGCGCTGGTCTCCAGGACCTCCAGCCTCAGCAGCCCGGGGTCCACGCCCGGGTGCCCGGCGAGGATGTGATGCAGGCGTTCGGGGAAGTCGGGCTGCTGGAGTTGCAGCGCCCCGATGTTCACACTCAGCGGCAGGGTCAGCCCCTCCGCCTGCCAGGCCGCGAGCTGGGCGAGCGCCCGGTGCAGGACACGCTCGCCGATCTCCAGCGAGACCGGGTGACCCTCGATCGCCGGCAGGAACCGGGCGGGTCCGAGCAGGCCTTGCTCCGGGTGGTGCCAGCGCACCAACGCCTCCGCGCCGACCAGCTCGCCGGTACGCATGTTCACCTTGGGCTGGTAGAACACCGTGAGCTCGTCGTCCGCCAACGCCTGGCGCATGCGCGCCACATCCTCGTGGAACCCGCGCAGGTCCCGATCCCGGGCGACGTCGAAGACATGGACCCGATTGCGGCCCGCGAGCTTGGCCTGGTACATGGCCTGATCGGCCTGGCGCAGGAGCTGCTCGGCATCCACCGACTCCGCCTGGGGGTAGCCGGTCACACCGAGACTTGCGGTGAGGCTGATCGAGCGCCCGTCGATCTCCACCGCTCGCGAGGCCACGTCCGCGAGCCGGGCGAGCATGCCCTCGTCGTCCGTCGTCGGGTCGATGTCCGCGAGCACGGCCACGAACTCGTCGCCGCCGATGCGCGCCAGTGTGTCCGTGGCCCGCAGCGCACGGCCGAGACGGCCTGCGATGGTGGTGATCACGGCGTCGCCGACCTCGTGGCCGTGGCTCTCGTTGACGCGCTTGAAACCATCCAGGTCCAGGTACACCAGGGACAGGGAGTGGCCGTCACGGTCGGCACGCGCCATTGCCTGGGCGAGCCGGTCGCCGAGCAGCACCCGGTTGGGCAGGTCGGTCAGGGCATCGTAGTGGGCGATGTGTTCGAGCTGGCGCTGGCGGCGCTTCTCCTCGGTGATGTCGGAGAACAGCGCCACGTGATTGCACACCCGGCCGTGCTCGTCGCGCACCACGCTGATGGTGAGCATCTCGGCGTAGATCGCACCGTCACGGCGCCGGTTCCAGATCTCGCCACTCCAGTGACCGGACTCGTTGAGGCTCCGCCACATCGTGCGATAGAAGGCATCCGGCTGCCGCCCCGACTTGAGGAGGGCCGGGGTGTTGCCAAGGGCCTCCTCGCGGGAGTAGCCGGTAATCCGGGTGAAGGCATCGTTGACGTCGACTATCCGGTTGTCCGCATCGGTGATGGCGATGCCCTCGCGGGCGTGCGTGAAAACGCTCGCGTCCAGTGCCAGCCGTTCCTCGGCCCGCCGCCGCTCGGTGACATCGTGGACGATGGTGAACAGCAGCTCCCGATCGTCCTCGCGCACGGGCGTCGAGTACACCTCGACGTCCCGCTCCTCGCCGTCGGCGAGGCGGTGCCGGAACTCGAAGTGATTGCGGCTCTGCCCCACCGCCCGGGCCATCTGGCGTTTCAGCTCGGCCGGCGGCAGTGTGTTGATGGCGCCGATGGGCATCCCGACGAGCTCGCCCGGGGAATAGCCATAGAACGCGCACGCTGCCTGGTTCGCGGCAATGATACCGCCGCCCGCGGGGTCGATGATGAGCATCACCGAGGCGTTGCGCTCGAAGAACAGCCGGAAGCGCTCCGCCTCCGCCGAGGCCCGGGCCTCGGCCTCATGGAGGCCGGACATGTCCTGGATGGTGCCGATAACCTGGCCGTCGCGGCCACACGAGCCCCCGGCCCGGTGCCAGCGCTGCTGGACGTGGCGGAGCCGTCCATCCGGCAGCACCAGCCGGTAGCTCAGCATCCCCTCGTCCGGCGCCCCGCCGCCACCCGCGGGGGTCGCCGCCACCCGCTCGCGGTCATCCGGATGGACCCGCGAGAGCAGCGCCCGCGGCGAGGCCGGTGTCTCCGCCGGGTCCAGCGCGAGGAGCCGGAAGACCTGCGACGACCACCAGTATCCGCGGCTGGGCTCCCCGCGGGACCAGCTGCCGATTTCCGCGATGCGCTGGGTCTCGGCCAGCAGCGCCTCGCTGCGATGCAGTTCGTGCTCCGCCTGCAGCTCGGCGCGTAACGCGCCCACCTCCGCCTCGCGGCTGGACAGGATATCCAGGAGGTCGTCGATGTGCCGGCCGTAGAGCTCGCGCACGATGTCGTGACGTGTCACCAGACCGGAGATGACGCCGTCGGCGCCGGTCACCACCAGCCGCCGGACGCCCGCCTCGTCCATGCGCGCGACGGCCACGGCCACGCTCGCCCCGGCAGCGACGGTGTGTACCGGCATGCTGGCGAAGCGCACTAGGGGCTCATCCTCCACCGCCCCGGCGGCGTCGGCCTCGATGCGCACCAGGTCCCGCTCGGTGAAGATACCGACGGGCCGGGCGCCGCGCTCGAGCACCACGCAGGACACCTGGTGGTGAACCATCAGCGCCACGGCGTCGGCCACCGTCGCGGTCTCGCCCAGGGAATGCACGCGGTGGGTCATGATGCCGGCGACGGCGGACAGGCCGGCAGACAACTCGCCGGCGAGCAGCTGCATGAACTCGCCGTCGCCGACCAGGCCGGCAAGCCGGCCATCCGCGTCGACCACCACGAGGTGACGGAGCTGGCGGTCCACCACCAGGCGATAGGCCTCGCGGTAGTCCATGGACACCGGCGCCGTCACCGGATGGCGCGTCATCACGCCGGCAACGCTCACACCCGCGGTACGCCAGCCGCGATAGGCCAGCCGCACCGCATCGCGCTCGGTGAGTATGCCCACCGGCCGGCCGTCCTCGATCACGACGACGGCGTCCGTCGACTCGCGCCGCATGCGGGCCAGCGTCCCGGGCAGCCCTGCATCCGGCGCGACGGTCAACGCCCCGCCACGCGATACCATGTCGCCCAGCGTTCTCACCGCCACGACGGCACCACCCCCAATGTCGACGACCCGGGCTACGCGGCTCCGGCTGCCGTTTGGAATCGTATCGTTATTGCCGGCGACGATAGCACAGCAACGGGGTCGGCGGTCGGCCGCTGGATACGCCGGAACGTTGCAATCCGGCGCGCCCTGCCCCATCTATGGCCTCAGACGATGAATCGAGACTTCCAGAGGTGTCGCCCATATGCAGATGGACAGACTGACCACCAAATTCCAGACGGCCCTGGCGGAGGCACAGTCCCGCGCGGTGGGCCGCGACCACCAGTTCATCGAGCCCGAACACGTGCTCATCGCCATGCTGGACCAGGAGGGCGGCGGCATGCGCCAGCTCCTCCAGCAGGCCGGGGTAAACGTCAACTACCTGCGCTCCCGGCTCGGTGAGGCGCTCGACCGCATGCCGCAGGTGGAAGGCACCGCCGGCGACGTACAGCTCTCCAAGGACCTGGGGCGGCTGCTCAACGTCACCGACAAGCTCGCGCAGAAGCGCAAGGACGCCTACATCTCCAGCGAGCTGTTCGTGCTCGCCCTGGTCGAGGACCAGCGCGCCAACGCCGGCGAGATCCTGCGCCGCGCCGGGGCCGAGAGCTCGGCGATCGAGCGCGCCATCGAGGCGGTGCGCGGCGGCGAGAATGTCTCCGACCCCAACGCCGAGGACCAGCGCCAGGCGCTGGACAAGTACACCATCGACCTCACCGAGCGCGCCGAGCAGGGCAAGGTCGACCCGGTGATCGGCCGCGACGACGAGATCCGGCGCACCGTGCAGGTGCTCCAGCGCCGGACCAAGAACAACCCGGTGCTGATCGGCGAGCCCGGCGTGGGCAAGACCGCGATCGTCGAGGGCCTCGCCCAGCGGATCATCAACGGCGAGGTGCCGGACGCGCTCCGCGACAAGCGGCTGCTGTCGCTGGACATGGGCGCGCTGGTGGCCGGCGCGAAGTACCGCGGCGAGTTCGAGGAGCGGCTCAAGGCCGTGCTCAAGGATCTCGCCAAGCAGGAAGGCCAGGTCATCCTGTTCATCGACGAGATCCACACCATCGTGGGCGCCGGCAAGGCGGAAGGCTCCATGGACGCGGGCAACATGCTCAAGCCCGCGCTGGCCCGCGGCGAGCTGCACTGCATCGGTGCCACCACGCTGGACGAGTACCGCCAGAACATCGAGAAGGACGCCGCGCTCGAGCGCCGCTTCCAGAAGGTGCTGGTGGACGAGCCCAGCGTCGAGGACACCATCGCCATCCTCCGTGGCCTCAAGGAGCGCTACGAGGTCCACCACGGCGTGGAGATCACCGACCCGGCGATCGTCGCCGCGGCCACGCTCTCACAGCGCTACATCACCGACCGCCACCTCCCGGACAAGGCCATCGACCTGGTCGACGAGGCCGCGAGCCGCATCCGCATCGAGATCGACTCCAAGCCCGAGGAGATGGACCGCCTCGACCGCCGACGCATCCAGCTCAAGATCGAGCGCGAGGCGCTGAACAAGGAGTCCGACGAGGCGTCGCGCAAGCGACTGGCCGCGCTGGACGAAGAGCTCGGGGAGGTCGAGCGCCGCTACGCCGAGCTCGAGGAGGTCTGGAACTCCGAGAAGGCCGCCGTGGAGGGCACCCAGAGCATCAAGGAGGCCCTGGAGCAGGCGCGCCTGGACCTGGAGACGGCGCGCCGCGCCGGCGACCTCGGGCGCATGTCCGAGCTGCAGTACGGGCGCATCCCGGAGCTCGAGCGCCAGCTCGACATGGCCTCGCAGGTGGAGATGCAGGAGATGCGGCTGCTACGCACCCAGGTCACCGACGAGGAGATCGCCGAGGTGGTCTCGAAGTGGACCGGCATCCCCGTGGCCAAGATGCTCGAGGGCGAGAAGGACAAGCTCCTGCGCATGGAGGAAGCCCTCGGCGAGCGGGTGATCGGCCAGCAGGAGGCGGTCAGCGCCGTGTCCAACGCGATACGCCGCTCCCGTGCCGGCCTCGCCGACCCGAACCGGCCCAACGGCTCGTTCCTCTTCCTCGGCCCCACCGGCGTGGGCAAGACCGAGCTGTGCAAGGC
>NZ_WNXE01001020.1:0-587 GCF_010993615.1 Arhodomonas sp. KWT
CGGCCGTGCTGCAGCGCCGCTTCGACGGCCTCGACGATACGCTCCCGGCGTTCCCCGCTCAGGCGTACACGGTCCTGGACGACGTCGAAGCCGCCGTCCTCGGCGGTCACCCGGGTGTAACCCTGGCGCTGGAGCATGGCCCGGACCTCATCGTCGCCGAAGTTCTCGGGCACCGCGACGTGGAAGCGGATCACGGCGCGCTCGTCGGGGGCGCGCCGGAGCAGGCGCTCGGCGATGCTGCCCGGGGTATCCCGTGTCACCCGCCGGCCGCAGCCGTTGCAAAACAACGCCGCGGCGCGGGCGAACAGCAGCTTGAGGTGGTCGTTGAGCTCGGTCATGGTGCCGACGGTGGAGCGCGACGTCCGCACCGGGTTGGTCTGGTCGATGGCGATCGCCGGCGGGATGCCCTCGATGCGGTCCGTCGCGGGCTTGTCCATGCGATCGAGGAACTGCCGTGCATAGGGCGAGAAGGTCTCGACGTAGCGGCGCTGGCCCTCGGAGTACACGGTGTCGAAGGCGAGGGAGGACTTGCCGGACCCGGACACGCCGGTGACCACCACCATCTCGCCGAGGGGGATGTCGAGGTC
>NZ_WNXE01001021.1:0-587 GCF_010993615.1 Arhodomonas sp. KWT
TCGAAGGGGCAGTGCGGACCGTCCGCCTGCAGCTCGTCGTCCTTGATGAAATCGATTCCCGCGTCCACCAGAGTGCGGGTGGCGGCCGCGGTCTCGCCGGGGGAGAGCCCGACGGACGGCTTGATGATCGTGCCGATCAGGGGCCGGTCGTGGACGCCCACGAGCCGCCGCGTGCCCTCGACGCCGAAGGCGGGCCCTGCATACGCGTCGGCGAACGCGGCCGGCAGCTGCACGTCGAGCAGGCGCAGGCCGGAGAACTGCTTGAGCTCGAAGAGATTGCCGGCGATGGTCGCGAGCAGGTTGGGCAGTGACGGTCCCATGTTTGCCAGGGGCCAGGAGAGCGTCACCGTCGCGCGCCGCCAGCTCGCCGGTGCGTTGCCCCCCGGCGTGGCGGCCCCGGGCAGCGAGGGGCTGCCCACCGTCTCCTGCTCGGTGATCGCCTCGACCCTGGCACCGTTGCGGGCCTTGATCTCGTCGGTCTCGCCGGGGACGGCCAGGAACGTCCCCGACGACTGCTCGCCGGCCATGGCGGCGGCGGCATCCTCCAGCGGGAAGGCGGTCTCGATCCAGTAGGTCGCTTGGATTCT
>NZ_WNXE01001022.1:0-587 GCF_010993615.1 Arhodomonas sp. KWT
TACGCTCTCCGGGTGTGCCGTCGAGACAGTCCGTGACGGCACCGGAGGAGAGGGATGGAAGCACTTGAACAGCCGGCAGCCGCCGCGCCCCAGGGCGAGGTCGGCCGCTCCCGCGAGCGTGTCGAGGACGACGCACTGCTGCGTGGTGCCGGGCGCTACGGCGATGACCTCGCCGTGCCGCCCGGGACCCTGCACGCGGCCGTGCTGCGCTCGCCCCACGCCCACGCCGACATCCGCTCCGTGGATGTCACCCGCGCCCTTGCCGTCTCCGGCGTGCACACCGTGCTCACCGGCGAGGACGTCCGCAACTGGGCGGCGCCGTTCCCGGTGGGCGTGCGCGAGCCCATGGAGCACTGGTGCCTGGCCGTGGACCGGGTGCGCTACGTGGGCGAGCCGGTGGCGGTGGTGGTCGCGGAGGACCGCTACGCCGCGGAGGACGCCCTGGGGCTGGTGGACGTCGACTACGGGCTCCTCAGCCCGGCGGTGGACGCGGAGGCCGCCGCCGCACCGGAGGCAGCGGTCCTCCACGAGGGCGTCGGCAGCAACGTCGTCAGCGAGCGGCACTTCCACTACGGCGAGCCCGAGGA
>NZ_WNXE01001023.1:0-587 GCF_010993615.1 Arhodomonas sp. KWT
TCTGTCGTTGTGCGTCAGTCACCGGTGCCGCGCGTTGCGGCGGGGCATCAGGCGTGGTTGTGGAAATACAGGTTGAGTAGCGCGTGGTTGACCTCGTTGGCGCGTTCCAGCGGGGTCCAGTGGCCACAGCGGTGCAGGATCTCCAGGTGGGCCCCGGCGATCCGTTTCGCCATGTCACGGGCGGCGGTGGGCGGGGCGACCCCGTCCTCGTCGCCGGTGACCAGCAGGGTCGGGCAGCCAATCGCTCCGAGGTCCGCGGCCTGTGCGGCGGCCAGCGCCTCGCAGGTGCGTGCATAGCCTTCCGGGGCCTGGCGCATGACGAGCTCGCGCACGAATGCGGCGACCGCGGGCTGGTGCGCGCGGGTGTCCGCGGCGAGGCTGCCCTGGTACAGGGCGTCGGCGATCGGGATCATGCCGTTGTCCCGGGCTGCGGCGGCGCGGTCGCGGATACCCTTGCGAGCGGCCTCCGGGGGTTCGAGGATCGGCCCCATCAGTGCCAGGCTCGCCGTACGTTCCGGGTGCCGTGCGGCGATGTGCTGACACACGATCGTCCCCATCGAGTGGCCCACCCAGTGGGCGCGCTCGAC
>NZ_WNXE01001024.1:0-587 GCF_010993615.1 Arhodomonas sp. KWT
CCCGGCACCGGACGCACCGCCGCGCGAATGCGCTCCCGGGCGTTCAGCGCCGGATCCAGCCAGGCCCGCCAGCAGGAGGGATCGAGGATCACGGGCATCCGTGGGTGGATACGCCGGGCAGCCCCCCGGGCGGGCTCGGTGATGATGGCCATGCCCGGCAATGCCCCGCCGGCGTCACCGCCGGGGACATGCACCGCCGCGAACATCAGCGGCGCACCCACGTCGAGGTGCCAGGGCTGGCGCACCCCGCCGGGCCCGGCCCGCCACTCGTACCAGCCGTCCGCCGGCACCAGGCAACGCGCCTCGCGGAAGGCCCGGGCGAAATAGCGGCTCGACGCCACCTTCTCCGCGCGGGCGTTGATCGGCCGCGGGGCACCCGGGTCGTCCACGTCGTCGGGCCGGAAGCCCCAGTTCGCCATCGTCAGCCGCGGCCCGTCCTCACCGGCCACTGCCACCGGCACGGCGGTGCCCGGCGGGATGTTGTAGCATGCCGGGACCACCGCGTCCGGCGGGGCGATGCCCAGCCACTCGGCGAACGCGGACAGCGGCGTGTGACGTTCGAATCGGCCGCACATGGGTCGCGCAGG
>NZ_WNXE01001025.1:0-586 GCF_010993615.1 Arhodomonas sp. KWT
GCGGGGGCGCTGTCGCCGGTGTCCCCGCCGCCGGCCGGGCGCAGCCAGTCGTCGGCGTAGCTGAACACCGCGGCCTCCGGGTCTCCGCTGTAGCGGGCGCTGAAGGGCTGCAGCGGGTGTTCGGTGAGCAGCGACGCGCTGGCCGGGTGCCCGTCCGGGGCGGTGAAGGTGCGGTCCAGGCTGTCGCAGAGCTCGTTGACCAGCACCGAGGGCAGGCGCTCGCTGTCGTCGCGGATGCTGCGCCCGACGTAGCTCACGTACAGCCGTGAGCGGGCGGAGAGCAGGGCCTCCAGGAACAGGTAGCGGTCGTCCTCGCGCAGGCTGCGGTCGCCGGGGCGGCGGCCCTCCGTGGCCATGAGGTCGAAGGCCATGGTCGGGCCCTGGCGGGGGAAGTCCTGGTCGTTGAGGCCGATCAGGCAGACCGCCTCGAAGGGCACGCTGCGCATGGGCACCATGGCGCAGAAGGTCACCTGCCCGGTGAGGTAGCCGCCCTGCTGGCCGTCGCCTTCCAGGGCGTCGAGCAGGTGGGCGCGCAGGGTGGCCGGCGGCAGGGGCTCGTCGAAGCCCGCCGCGGCGGTGGCGTCCA
>NZ_WNXE01001026.1:0-586 GCF_010993615.1 Arhodomonas sp. KWT
GGCGGGCGCGCCGGCGCAGCAGGCGTCGCAGGCCGTTGAGCAGGTAGGCCTGGTAGACGCGGGCGAATCCGCGGTCGATGTTTGCGGCACAGGCGGCGAGATCGAAAGGCGTGGACACGGCGACGGCCGAGGCCAGGGGGCAGTCCTCGCCGGTGGCGGCGAGCCAGTTCAGCAGGATGCTGCCGCCTATGGAGATGCCGACCGCATGAACGGTGCGTCTCGGATCGGCGACAGGCAGCCGTGCCAGTACCGCCGCCGGGTCCCGCCAGGCACCGGCGTGGTAGAAACGCCGTCCGGGCTGGCCGCCGGTGCCGCGACCCTCGATGACGACCGCCTGGAAATCCGCGGCGGCGAGGGCGCGCACGAGTCCCCGGCAGTAAGGGGCGCCGGCATCGCCGCCGAGTCCGTGGAGCAGGAGTACCAGTGGTCCCGGGCGTTCCGGCCCCCAGTAGGTGTGTATGACCGCGCCGTCGGGCAGGGTCACCGGGTGGCGGGTGAGTGTCACGTGCGGAGTAGGGCGGCACAGCGCCGGCCATATCGTCTGGGCATGGGCGCCGGGCAGCCACGGGGCCGGCCGGAACCCGTC
>NZ_WNXE01001027.1:0-585 GCF_010993615.1 Arhodomonas sp. KWT
GTGGCGGCCAGCGGCATCGACGACATCTGGCTGAGCGAGCTCGCCCATCACCTCTGGCAGAGCGGGCTGGCCCCGGTGGCGGTGACCGCCGGTGACCCCCGGGTGGAGAATACGGCCCAGGCCGCCGGCCTCGGCGTGATGCGCCAGCCCGGCGGCGGCAGTACCCGCGAGGTGGACACCGGCCCGGCGCCCGCCCGGCCGGAGCCGGCGTCGGCGACGGCGCGGCTCGTGACCCAGCCGGTGCGTTCCGGCCAGCAGATCTACGCCCGTGGCGGCGATCTCGTCGTGCTCGCGCCGGTCAGCCCGGGCGCCGAGGTGCTGGCGGACGGCAACATCCACGTCTACTCGAATCTGCGCGGGCGGGCCCTGGCAGGTGTGCAGGGCGACGCCGACGCGCGGATCTTCTGCCAGCAGCTCAACGCGGAGCTCATCGCGATCGCCGGGTGTTACCGGGTCAGCGAGGACATTGACGAGGCCAGCCGCGGCCACAGTGTTCAGATCCGCCTGGCGGGTGAGACACTGCACATCGAGCCGCTGGCGGGCGCCCAGTAACGGGCAGGACACCCTGCGATTCGGACAAGGACT
>NZ_WNXE01001028.1:0-585 GCF_010993615.1 Arhodomonas sp. KWT
CCCGTGGGGGATCCCGCCCTGGTCGGAGACCGGGTCGTCTCCCGCAGCTTTCGTTTCGCCCACGACCGCATGCAGGAGGTCGCCTACCGTGCCCTCCCCGAGGAGGCGGTGGAGCCGTTGCACCTGAGGATCGCCCACCTGCTGCGCGAGCGCCTGCCGGCGGCGCGCCGTGCCGAGCGGGTGATCGAGATCGCTGGTCACCTCAACCTCGCCCGTTCCCTGGTGAGCGGCGCGGAGGCGGGTACGGACCTGGCGCGGGTGAACCTGGACGCCGCCCGCCGGGCCAAGGCGGCGGCCGCCTTCGCCGCCGCGGTGGAGCACATGCGCGCCGGCATGTCACGCCTGCCTGGAGACATCTGGGAACGGGACCCGGCGCTCGCCTACGCGCTTTACCGCGAACGCGGCGAGCTCGAATACCTCAACAGCGACTTCGAGGCGGCGGAGCGCTACGTCAGCGAGGCGATCGCGCGCGAGACGGACATCTTCCGTCGCGCCGACCTTTACTACATGCGCGTTGTCCAGTGCACGCTCCGGGCGCACTACACCGAGGCCGTGGCGGTGGGGCGCGAGGCGCTGGCTCAGTTC
>NZ_WNXE01001029.1:0-585 GCF_010993615.1 Arhodomonas sp. KWT
GTGACGGCCCGGGGGGTGTCCGCCAGGGCGCGGTCGCCGATCACCGTGCTCAGGCCGTGGTCGATGTCGACCACCGGCCCCAACCCGAGGTCCACGCCCGCGCCGAGCAGCTCTGCCGCGCCGAGCCAGCCAAGCTGCTCGGCGATGGCCTCCGCCTCCGCGGGTTCGCGCTGCCATAGCCGGCCGAGGCCGCGCTGGGCCGGAAGCCGGGTGAAGCCGTCGGTGAAACGCTGCACCCGCCCGCCCTCGTGGTCCGTGGCGACGAGCAGCGGCGGCGCGCGCAGCGAGCGGATATCGGCGGTGAGCGCGGCGAGCTGGTCGGCGTCGGCGAAGTTGCGACGGAACAGGATCACACCGCCCACGGCGGGATCGCGCAGGCGGCGGCGCTCCTCGCCGGTGAGCGTGAGTCCCTCGATGCCGATCATCAGCGGTCCGAGCGACATGGGCTTACTCGATCACCACCGGCGTGCCCGCGGGCACGCGGTCGAACAGCTCCACCACCGCGTCCGGGTGCATGCGGATGCAGCCGTGGGAGACCGGTTGCCCGAGCGGGGACTCCGGCGGGCCGCCGTGGATGTAGATGAA
>NZ_WNXE01000102.1:0-10638 GCF_010993615.1 Arhodomonas sp. KWT
TGGCAAGACTTGCCGACCCGTACGCCGACCTAGGCCGACGCCCTGAGAAAGGCGGGATCCCCGGCCAATGCACTCATACTGAATACCGGCCAGCGGCTGCCGGCCTGCTCGAATACCGCGGTGATGTAATCCGCCGCCGCGCCCTGGGCGGCGCGCTCGTCCTCGCCCGGCATCCGCTCCGCCGCCGCCGGCAGATGGCGCATGCCGTAGAGCTCATCCACGAGCACCCCCGCCTGGGCATCGCCCTGGGCGATAACCAGCACCCGCGCCACCGGGCTGTCCGCCGCTGCCCCCAGCCCCAGGAAGGCGCCGAGGTCGGAGACGGGCACCAGTGTGCCGCGGATGTTGGCGATCCCGAGCACCCAGCCCTGCGCGTGGGGCACACGCGCCAGCGCCGGCGGCGTCACCACCTCCATGACCTCGTCCATGGGCGCGAGGAGGTGACGCGAGCCGAGCCGGAACGCGACCCCTGCCCATTCGCTGGGGGCCTCCTCGCGCGCGGGCAGCGCCGCCTGCGAGGCCAGCCCCAGACGCTGGAGGCGGCGCAGCTCGGGGAAGGGTGCGATTGCCTGCATGGCCGTTTCAGCCACCGAGCGCGGCGCCGATCTTGTCCAGCAGCTCGTCCTCGGTAACCGGCTTGGTGATGTAGTCCATCGCCCCCTGGCGTTTCGCCCAGATCCGGTCCGTCTCCTGGTCCTTGGTGCTGATCACCACGATCGGGATGGCGCTGGTGTCGGGGTCGCGCGAGAGCTTGCGCGTAGCCTGGAAGCCGTTCATCCCCGGCATGACGATGTCCATCAGGATGACGTCGGGGCGCTCGTTGCGCGCCCGGTCCATGCCCTGATCGCCATCCTCGGCGACGCTGACCTCATAGCCATGCTTCTCGAGCATGGTCTTGAGCACGTGGGTTTCCGTTGGTGAGTCGTCCACCACAAGGATGCGGGTCATTGCGCGTTCCCCCCAAGACAGGCGTCGTGCATCCAGTTGTTGTTTTCCGGGTCCGGACGCGACTACGCGGCCCGCGAAAGGTGGCGGCGTATGGCGCCCAGCAGTTCGTCCCGGGTAAACGGTTTGGTCAGGTACTGCTCCGAACCGACGATCCGGCCGCGGGCGCGATCAAAGAGACCGTCCTTGCTCGAGAGCATAATTACCGGTGTTCCACGAAAAGAGGAATTGTTCTTTATCAACGCACAGGTCTGATACCCGTCGAGGCGCGGCATCATGATATCGATGAAGATCACGTCGGGATGGTGATCGGCGATCTTCGCGAGCGCCTCGAATCCGTCCGTGGCGGTGATCACCTCGCAGCCCTCTTTCTTCAGCAGCGTCTCCGCGGTGCGCCGGATCGTCTTGCTGTCGTCGATGACCATGACCTTCAGGCCGGTCATGTCCTGCTCGTCGTTATCCACCACCGGACCCCCACCGGACGCCTTGCTTCACTATACCGCCCTGTGCGCGCCGCCGCCCCCGGACGACGCTGGAATCGAGTTTAATGACTGGGTCACTGCGGTACAATCGAAGCGCTTTTCGAATTTTTCCTGAGCGCCAGTATCGGCGTCTGGCCGGATTTTTCTGTGATCGTATCGACACGATACCGACCCGGGCACGGTGCCGGGCCGGGGCACCGATCACTCGCCAACACCTGAGGGACGGAGCATGAGCGTGCGCATCGGCGTGGTGATGGACCCCATCGCCCGGATCAAACCCTACAAGGACACCACCCTGGCGATGCTGCTCGAGGCCCAGCGCCGCGGCTGGGAGATCGCCTACCTGGAGCTCGGCGACCTGTGGCTGGACGACGGCGTCGCCCACGGCCACCAGCGCCGGCTCACCGTCCACGACGACAACCACCACTGGTTCGAGCTCGGCGAGGGCCGCAACGCACCGCTGGCCGAGCTCGACGTGATCCTCATGCGCAAGGACCCGCCGGTGGACTACGAATTCGTCTACGCCACCCACATCCTGGAGGCGGCGGAGCGCGAGGGCACGCTCGTGATCAACCGCCCGGCGGCGCTGCGCGAGGCCCAGGAAAAGCTGTTCGCGACGCACTTCCCGCAGTGCTGCGCACCGACCCTGGTGGACATGCACGCCGAGCGGCTGCGCGCGTTCATCCGCCGGCACGGCCGCGCGGTGCTCAAGCCGCTGCACGGCATGGGCGGCGACTCGGTGTTCGTGCTCGACGAGGGCGACCCCAACACCTCGGTGGTGCTGGAGACGCTCTCCGAGCGGGGCACCCGCTATGTCATGGCCCAGCGCTATCTCCCGGAAATCAGCGCCGGCGACAAGCGCATCCTGGTCATCGACGGCGAGCCGGTCCCCTACGCCCTGGCGCGGGTCCCGGCGGCGGGCGAGACCCGCGGCAACCTGGCCGCCGGCGGCCGCGGCGAGGGCGTGGAGCTCACCGAGCGCGACCGCTGGATCGTCGACGAGGTCGCGCCCGCGCTCAAGGCCCGGGGCATCTGGTTCGCCGGCCTGGACGTCATCGGCGAATACCTCACCGAGATCAACCTCACCAGCCCGACCTGCGTGCGCGAGCTCGACCGCTTCTACGGCATGAATATCGCCGGCGAGCTCTTCGACTGGATCGAGGCGCGGCTGCCGCGGTGATGGCGATACGGCGGCAGGCCGCGATCGCGCTGCTCGCCGCGGTGCTCCTGGCGGCCTGCAGCGGCACGGGATCGCCACCACGCAAGGCCCGGCTCTACGCCTTCGGCACGCGGGTGACCATCACCGCCTACGGGCTGGACGGCCCGGGCTTCGACGATGCCGTCGCAGACGCGCGGCGGCACCTGGAGACCTGGCACGGGCGCTGGCACCCCGACCGCGGCGACGGCATCGCCCGGCTCAACCGGCGGCTCGCCGCCGGCGATGCCGCCACCGTGCCCGAGGATCTGCGCCCGCTGCTGAGCCGCGCGGCGCGGCTGGAACACCGCAGCGGCGGACACTTCAACGCCGGACTCGGCGCCCTCGTCCGGCTCTGGGGCTTCGACGAGGCCACGGACCTGCCCTCCCGGCCACCCCCGGCGGGCGACGTCACGGATCTGGTTCACAAGCGCCCGTCGCTGTCCGCGCTGAGCCCTGGAGACGGTCGGCTGGAGGCCGGCCACACGGCGGTGCGCATCGATCTCGGCGGCTTCGCCAAGGGCGTGGCCGCGGGACGCCTGCGCACCCTGTTCCGCGACGCCGGCGCCGATGCGGTTCTGGTCAGCGCTGGCGGCGACATCGCCACGGCCGGCACGCCCGGCGACCGGCCCTGGCGGATCGGCATCCGTGCCCCGCGCGGCGAGGGCCTTATCGCCCGCGTGACGCTGCGCGCCGGCGAGTCCATCTTCACCTCCGGCGACTATGAGCGCTTCTTCGAATACGACGGCCGGCGCTACCACCACATCATCGACCCCGCCACCGGCCGCCCGGCCCGCGGCGTCCGCTCGGTGACCGTCATCGCTGACGACCCCGGGCTCGCCGACGCCGCGGCGACGGCCCTGTTCGTGGCCGGTCCCGGCGACTGGGTCGCCACCGCGCGGCGGCTCGGCATCGCCGCCGCGATGCTCGTCGACGGCAGGGGCGGCGTGCACCTCACCGACGCCATGGCCAAGCGCATCGAGCTGCAGGGAGACCCGGTACCCGATGTGGTCGAGCGGGTGACGCCATGAGCGTGACCGACGGCGTGATCGTCTGCCTCGCCGTGATCCTCGTGGCCGCCCTGCATGCGGGGCTCACGCCGGCGACGGCCAACGCCACCCATGCCGAGATCTGGGTGGGCGGTGCCCACCACCGGCGCGTGACACTGGAGGGCGATCACGAACTCACCGTGCACGGCGCCCTCGGCGAGACCCGGATCGCCGTGCGCGACGGGCGGATCCGCGTGCTCGACTCACCGGGCCGCCGCAAGCTCTGCGTGCACGCGGGCTGGCTTGCGCGGCCGGGGGAGACGGCGGTTTGCCTGCCCAACCGGGTCACGGTGACCGTCGAGGGCGACGGCCCGGGACTGGACGCCGTCAACCAGTGAAGGGCGGGACCACGGTCACGGCCACCCGCGCCGACGTGCGCATCGCCTGGCTGGCGGCCCTGGCGACGGCCATCCACGCCCTGGAAACCCAGCTGCCCTCGCCGGTGCCGGGCATCAAGCCGGGCCTGGCCAATGTGATCACGGTCTTCGCAGTGTGCCGCTACGGCTGGCGCGCCGCCGCCTGGGTGGCGGTGCTCCGGGTGTTCGCCGCCGGGCTGGTCCTCGGGACCTTCCTGTCGCCGGGATTCCTGCTCAGCGCCGCCGGGGCCACCGCCGCCGTGCTCGGCCTGGGGGTCGGGCGGCTGCTGCCCGGCACCCGGGCGATCGGCTACAGCACGCTGGCGGCCTGCGCCCACACCGGCGGCCAGTTCCTGCTCGCCTGGGGGCTGCTGGTGCCCCATCCGGCGTTGCCCTATCTCCTGCCGTGGCTGATGACCGCGGCGGTCGTGTTCGGGCTGGTGAACGGTATAATCGCACGCGCGGTGCTGCAGCGAATGCCCGCGGAGGACGGCGGCACGGCAACGCACGGGAGCGGCCATGGCGGCGACTGATACGCGCACGCGACGACTGACCCTCGCGGTCCTTTTCTCGGCAGGGGCACACCTGTTCGTGCTCCTCGCCGTGGGATTCACCTGGCAGCCGCCTCACCCCCGGTCCGCACAGCCGATGCTCGACATCGCTCTGGTCCGCGAGCAACCGAAGCCCGAGCCGCCCCCCGAGAAACCCGAATTCATCGCCAACGCGGACCGCAGCGGCGGCGGTGAGCAGACCGCCGCCGGCCCCCGCGAACCGGTGACGCCGCAGCCACCGGCCCCGAGGCCGCCGGCATCACCGCCACCCGCCGAGCCCGCGCCGGAACCGGAGCCTTCGCCAAAGCCGGCGCCGGCCCCGCAGCCAAGCCCCGAACCGCCGGAGAGGCCCGAGGTCGCCGGCAAGGCCGAGGAGAAGGCGACACCGCCCGAACCCGAGCCTGAACCGCAGCCGGAGAAGCCCCCGAAACACGAGCTCTCCGCCACCGACATCCTGCGCAGCAGCCAGGAGGTGGCCGCCAACGAGTCGTTCTCCCACTCGCGCTCGCCGGGGGAATCCGACTTCCCCGACAAACGGCGGATCAGCGCGAGCACCCGGGAGCACGCCGCCGCAGCCTACATGCGGAGCTGGATCGACAAGATCGAGCGCATCGGCAACATGAACTATCCGGAGGAGGCTCGGCGGCGCGGGCTCGGCGGCCGGCTGATCCTGGAGGTCACCCTGCGCCCCGACGGCAGCGTCGTGAGCGTGGACGTCCTCGAACCCTCCCGCCACCCGGTCCTGGATCAGGCGGCACAGCGCATCGTGGACCTCGCCGCCCCTTTCGCACCGGTACCGGAGCGCGTGCTCAAGGGCAACGATCTGCTGGTGATCACGCGCACCTGGGAGTTCAGCCGGGGACAGAACTTCAGCACCCACTGACGCCGGTCCCGGGGCTTGTGGGGGGCGAGAGCCATGGCGGATACTGTGCAGCCATGGGCAAAGGAAGCGATCTCACCAACCACCTGCTCATCGCCATGCCGAGCCTCGCGGACCCCAATTTCGCGCAGAGTGTCACCTATCTGTGCGAGCACACCGGGGAAGGCGCGCTGGGCATCGTGATCAATCGCCCCTCGGGGATCCGCGTCGGCGACCTCCTCGAGCACCTGGACATCCAGGTCGGCGACGCCGGCATCGCGGACCGGCCCGTATTCGCCGGCGGCCCCGTGCAGCGCGAACGCGGCTTCGTCCTCCACCGCCCGGTGGGGAACTGGGAGGCCAGCCGCGCGATCACCGACGAGCTCGCCATCACCACCTCCCGCGACATCCTCGAGGCCATCGCCCGCGGCGACGGGCCGGCAGACTGGCTGCTCGCGCTCGGCTACGCGGGCTGGAGCGAGGGCCAGCTCGAGGAGGAGCTGGCGGAGAACGCCTGGCTCAACGGCCCGGCAACCCCTGAGATCCTCTTCCAGCACCCTCTGGAGGAGCGCTGGCGCGCCGCCGCGGCACTGCTCGGCGTCGACCTGAGCCGGCTCTCGTCCCAGACCGGCCATGCCTGAGCGGGCCCGCGAGGGGCACTATCTGGGCTTCGATTTCGGCCTGGCGCGCATCGGTGTCGCCGTGGGCGAGCCGATCACGGGCGGCGCCCGGGGTGTCACCACGCTACAGGCCCAACAGGGCGCCCCGGACTGGGACGAGGTCGCCGCATTGATCGAGCACTGGCATCCGCTGGCACTCGTGGTCGGCGTCCCCCCGCAGCACGCCGACGGTACCGAGTCACCGGTGGCCCGCGCCGCCGACCGCTTCGCCCGCCGCCTGGCCGGGCGCTTCGCCCTGCCGGTCCACCGGACCGGCGAGGCGATGACCTCACAGGCCGCCCGGCAGCGCCTGCACGCTATCGGACACCCCGCGCGCGGGCGTCGGGACAAACACCGCATCGACGCAACCGCCGCGGCGGTGATCCTGGAACACTGGTTCGCCGAGGGAGGAACCGCATGACCCAGCTACCCCCGGCCAGCGAGCTGCTGACCCGGATGCAGTCCGGCATCGGCGAATGCATCGCCGGCATCGATCCGGCCCGGCTGGCGATGGTGGGCATCCACACCGGCGGCGTGTGGCTCGCCGAACGCCTCCACCATGCCCTGGGGATGGACGCCCCGCTGGGACGGCTGGACATCGGTTTCTACCGCGACGACTTCTCGCGTATCGGCATGCATCCGCGGGTCCGCCCCTCGGAGCTGCCCTTCGAGGTGGACGACCGCATCATCGTACTGGTCGACGACGTCCTCTACACCGGGCGCACCGTACGCGCGGCACTCAACGAGCTGTTCGACTACGGCCGCCCCGCCGCCGTGCGCCTGGCGGTGATGGTCGACCGCTGCAGCCGCGAGCTGCCGGTGTGCGCGGATGTCG
This sequence comes from Arhodomonas sp. KWT, assembly GCF_010993615.1. Classification (NCBI taxonomy): domain Bacteria; kingdom Pseudomonadati; phylum Pseudomonadota; class Gammaproteobacteria; order Chromatiales; family Ectothiorhodospiraceae; genus Arhodomonas; species Arhodomonas sp. KWT. The sequence continues at coordinate 6,932 of NZ_WNXE01000102.1, forward strand.
CCGGCACCCGGATCACCCTTCCCGCCGGCCAGGCCGTGCGCCTGTCCGGCCCCGAACCCCTGACCCTGAGCATCGAGCGGCACGGCGAATGAGCGCACAGATCGACGACGAGGGGCGGCTGCGCCACTTCCTCACCACCGAGGGGGTGCCGCGGGCGCTGCTGGAGGACATCCTCGACACCGCGGAGTCGTTCACCGGGGTGATCGGCAAGTCCGTGAAGAAGGTCCCGCTGCTGCGCGGGCGCACGGTGATCAACCTGTTCTTCGAGTCCAGCACCCGCACCCGCACGACCTTCGAGCTCGCCGCCAAGCGGCTGTCCGCGGACGTCCTCAACGTCAACGTCGCCACCACCACGACCAAGGGCGAGAGCCTGCTGGACATGCTCCACAACCTGGAGGCGATGCAGGCGGACATGTTCGTGGTGCGTCACAGCGAGAGCGGCACCGCCGACTACATCGCCGACCACCTCGGCGAAGGCGTGGCCGTGCTCAACGCCGGCGACGGACGCCACGCCCACCCCACCCAGGCGATGCTCGACGCCTTCACCATCCGTCGCCACAAGGGCGCGTTCGAGCCGCTGCGCGTGGCCATCGTCGGCGACATCCTCCACTCCCGTGTGGCGCGCTCGCAGATCCACGCCCTCAACGGCCTGGGTACCGGCGAGGTCCGCGTGATCGCCCCGCGCACGCTGCTGCCCCGCGACATCGGCGAGCTCGGCGTGCACGTCCACCACGACCTGGACGAGGGTCTGCGCGACGTGGACGTGGTCATCATGCTGCGCCTGCAGCGCGAACGCATGCAGGGCGCGCTGCTGCCCAGCGAGGAGGAATACTTCGAGCACTACGGGCTGACCGAGGCACGACTGGCTGCGGCCAAGCCGGACGCCATCGTCATGCACCCCGGGCCGATCAACCGCGGCGTGGAGATCGACAGCGACGTGGCCGACGGCCCGCGCTCGGTGATCCTGGAGCAGGTCACCAACGGCATCGCCGTGCGCATGGCGGTGATGTCCATGGTCATCGGCGCCCGCACCGAGAGCCAGCGGGAGGAGGCGTGATGCGCATACTCATTCGCGGCGGACGCATCATCGACCCCCGCAGCGGCATGGACCGCACCGGCGACCTCGCCGTGAGCGACGGCCACGTCGCCCACTGCGGCGATGTCCCCGACACGTTCGCCGCGGACGAGATCTTCGAGGCCGCCGGCCATATCGTCTGCCCCGGGCTCATCGACCTCGGCGCCCGCCTCGGGCGGCCGGGCCCGGAGCACCCGGACACCATCGCCGGCGAGGCCCATGCCGCGGCCGCGGGCGGCATCACCACCCTGGTGTGTCCGCCGGACACCGACCCGCTGATCGACGCGCCGCCGGTCGCCGAGCTCATCCACCGCCGCGCCGGCGAGGCCGGCGGCGCCCGCGTGCTGCCGGTGGGCGCGCTCACCCGCGGCCTCGCCGGCGAGCAGCTCGCCGAGATGGCGACCCTGCGCGCCGCCGGCTGTCCGGCGGTGGGCGACGGCGGCCGCCCGGTGGCCGACACCCTGGTGCTGCGCCGGGCGCTGGCGTACGCGGCGACCTTCGGCCTCCCGGCGATGATTACGCCGCTGGACCCCTACCTGGGCACGGCCGGCTGCGCCCATGAGGGCGCCGTCGCCACCCGGCTGGGGCTGCCGGGCGTCCCCACCGCCGCGGAGACCGCCGGGATCGCCCGCTGCCTCGCCCTCGCCGCAGAGGGCGAGGCGGACGTGCACTTCAGCCACCTCTCCACCGCCGAGGCGCTGACCCTGCTGCGCCAGGCTCGCGCGGACGGTGCCCGGGTGAGCGCCGACGTCACCCTCGCGCAGCTGTTCTTCACCGAGCAGGACCTCACCGGCTACGACGCGCGCTTCAACCTGCGCCCGCCGCTACGCACCCTCGCCGACCGCGAGGCGCTGCGCCGCGCAGTGGCCACGGGGGACATCGGCGTAATCTGCTCCGGTCATCACCCCCTCGGGGGCGACGCCAAAGACGGGCCCTTCGCCACCACCAGCCCCGGCGCGAGCGGCGTGGACACCTTCCTGCCCCTGCTCCTGAGGCTGGTCGAGACCGAGGTCCTGTCGCTCGCCGACGCGATCGCGCGGGCCACCAGCGGTCCGGCCGCGGTGCTGGGCCTGGATACCGGCACCCTGGCCCCCGGCGCCCCCGCGGACGTCTGCGTGTTCGATCCGGACGCCGTGTGGTGGTGCCGGCGCGAGACCCTCCGCAGCCGCGGGCGCAACTCGCCGTTCCTCGGCTGGGAGATGACCGGGCGCGTGCGCTACACACTGGTCGACGGACGGCTCGTCCACCGCGACGACGCCGCTACGGCATGAGCACCGCCTGCCGTGTTGTCGGCTGCGACCGCGTGGCCGGGGGCTGGTGGTGGCTGCGCCTGACCGGCATCCCGGCGGACGAGGCCGCCCCCGGGCGGTACTGCCGCATCATCCATGCGGGCCGCCCGAGCGTACTCCCGCTCAGCCATGCCAGTGCAGAGGAGGGCTGGACCGGCGGGCTCCTGCCCCCGGGGGCCCTGGCAGCGCCGCCGACCGCCGGCACGCGGGTCACCGCGGACCCGCCCGGGGGGCACGCCCTCGCGACCTCGTACCCCGCCCCACCGGTGATCGTCGCGGAGGGGATCGGCGTGGGGCCGGCGCTGGCCCTGGCCGAGCGCTGCGCACCCGCACCGCGGCTCGTTCTCATCGGCTGCTGGCAGGCGCCGCCCGCCCGACTGTGCCCGTCACGCTTCCTGACCGCCGGCCTGCCGCCGGAGGCGATCGCCGGGATCGCGCCGCTGGAGGATGCCGGCGTTCCGGCCCGGGTCGCGAGCCGCGCCGGAGAACCGGGCTGCTTCGAGGGGGAAGTGATGGAGATGCTCCAGCACTACCTCGCCGGGCTCACGCCGGAGGAGACGCGAGCCGTCCCGCTGGCCGCCTGCCTCCCGGCGGGTGCGCTGGCTGCGGAGATGGACGGACTGCGGGAGGCGCTCGCCAGCCTCGAACTCGCCCGCCTGCCGCCGGGGGACGGGCAGTAGCCGCGGCGACGATTACTCGTCCTTGAGGCTCATGCTCTCCGCGGCCTCCTCCATCTTGCCGCGGCTGCCCTCGTCGCCGAGCTTGATCATCAGCCGCACCTCGTTCTGCGAGTCGGCGTGGCGGAGTGCTTCCTCGTAGGAGATCATGCCGTCGCGGTAGAGCCGGTAGAGGTTCTGGTCGAAGGTCTGCATCCCCATCTCGGTGGAGCGCTTCATGATCTCCTTGAGCTCGTGGACCTCGCCCTCGTGGATCTTGTCCTGCACCAGCGGCGAACCGATCAGCACCTCGACGGCGGGCACGCGGCCCTGGCCATCCGGCGTGGGGATGAGCTGCTGGGCGATGATCGAGCGCAGGTTGAGCGACAGGTCGGTAAAGAGCTGGTCCCGGCGGTCCGCCGGGAAGAAGTTGATGATCCGATCCAGCGCCTGGTTGGCGTTGTTGGCGTGGAGCGTGGCCAGGCACAGGTGCCCCGTTTCCGCGAAGGCGATGGCGTAGTCCATGGTCTCGCGGGAACGGATCTCGCCGATGAGGATCACGTCCGGCGCCTGGCGCAGGGTGTTCTTCAGCGCCACCTCGAAGGAGTCTGTGTCGAGCCCCACCTCGCGCTGCGTGACGATGCAGTTGTTGTGCGAGTGGATGTACTCGATGGGGTCCTCGATGGT
>NZ_WNXE01001030.1:0-584 GCF_010993615.1 Arhodomonas sp. KWT
CTGCCGGCGAGCTTGAGCCCGGCTCCGGACAGCGCGACGGTCCAGACGAAGGCCAGCAGCCCCCAGCCCCAGGCACCGGCGAGCACACTCAGGGTGAAGGGGGTATACGTGCCGGCGATCATCAGGAAGATCGCGGCGTGATCGAAACGCTCCCGCCGGGCAACCCGTTTCGGGTCGTCATGGCGGTCGTAGTTCGCCAGCGCCGAGGCCACCAGCATGGTGATCAGGCCCACCCCGTAGAGCATCACCCCGCCCAGCATCACGGCATCGCGCCGGCCGGCGGCGAGCCACACGAGCACACCCACGCCCAGCACCGCGACGACGAGCCCGACGACGTGGATGATACGGTCGGCGATCTGTTCCGCCAGCGTGTACCTACGGCTGGAAAGCGGCATTCCTCGACCTCCGTTGCCCTGCCCCGCCCGATTCCGGCGATACCGTCATCGCCGGAAGGATTCGATATCCTGATGCCGCACCACGTTCCACTCGCCGCTGTTGCGGTACAGCCGCTTGTCCCGGCGGGGGTAGTCGGTTACGTCCTGGGCGAGGCGCTGGCCCACCACCAGGCAGACCAGTGGCTCCGT
>NZ_WNXE01001031.1:0-584 GCF_010993615.1 Arhodomonas sp. KWT
TGGCGCAGCCGCCCGATGGAGCCGCAGATCTCCTGGCACTCCCGGTAGAGCACGCTGCCGTGCTCGGTGAGCTCGAAACGCCCGGGACCACGATCGACCAGACGCTTGCCGAGCTGCTCCTCGAGCCGGCGCAGGGCGTTGCTCACCGTCGGCTGGCGAAAGAGCAGGCGCTCCGCCGCGCGGGTGATTGAGCCCTCCTGGACGATCACCAGGAAAGTGTAGAGCAGATTCCAGTCGAAATTGCGCCGTAGCGGCTGTCTCGGGTCGTCGCTGCCGGTCACGCGGGCTCCTCGGGCGTCTGTCCTCCGTCCCGAACATAGCATATCGCTATGCGCTGCATTCCGATTATCTATTTGCGAAATGCCTAACCCCTTACTTAACTGAAATCAACCACCGCGGGGCGGGCGCAACCCATACACGACAACACCCCGCCCCACAGGAGGACGACCCATGGCGACAACGGCGACGGCGGGCGGGGACCGCCGCCCGTGGGTGCTGCTGACACCCGCGCTGACCGCGGTCACGCTGCTGCTGGCGATCCCGGCCTGCTTCATCGTGGTCTACTCGTTCTGGCTGCGCACCGG
>NZ_WNXE01001032.1:0-583 GCF_010993615.1 Arhodomonas sp. KWT
AACCCGCGCAGAAGGGCCCTTCACACCGAGGAAACGTCAATGCCGAGTCAGCCGAGCCGCGACCTGGAGACCTTCGACAACCCGGCCCCGGAGAGGGACTACACCATCCGGATGACCATCCCGGAATTCACCTGCCTGTGCCCGATGACCGGCCAGCCCGATTTCGCCACGCTGTACCTGGACTACGTCCCGGACGCACGCTGCGTGGAGCTCAAGTCGCTGAAACTCTATGTCTGGTCATTCCGCGACGAGGGCGCGTTTCACGAGGCCGTGAGCAACCGGATACTGGAAGACCTCGTCGCCCGGCTGGCACCGCGTTTCATGCGCGTGCGCATGGCCTTCGCCACCCGCGGAGGTATCGACACCACGGTGGTCTGCGAGCACGCCGCCGAGGGCTGGCGGCCACCGACACCGGTCACCCTTCCCTAGGCCTTCCACGGACGCCGAGGGGGAGAGCGCATGACCGGAGCGCGGTGGGACATCGACGGCACACCGGAGGCCGGCACGTCGGCATACGGCCGGCGCACGCACACCCGCCCGCGCCTTCCCGCCTGGCTGCTGCCGGTGGTGGTTGCCGTCTTCG
>NZ_WNXE01001033.1:0-581 GCF_010993615.1 Arhodomonas sp. KWT
CCGGCCCCGGCCAGGGGACGGGTCTTCGCGGCCGTGCGGTTATGGACCGTCACGTCGAAGCCCGCCCTGACCAGATTGGTCGCCATCGGCGCCCCCATGGCACCGAGCCCGATGAAACCGACAGCCGTATTCTCCGTCATGGCGCTTGCCTCCCGCCTCGCGGCCCGAATCAGTGAGTGGACTCATTGTCCACGCCACACCGCAAGCCCGGCAAACAGTATCGTCAAACCAAAATTGCTAATGATTTTCATTTGAATTACGGTTCGGAGCACCAGCCCTGGACAGCGGTGAGGGGAGCCGCGGGACCGCCCATCCGTGAATAACGACGATACGTACCTGGAACTCTACCGAACCCACCGCCCCGCGCTGATCGAGTACGCCACCCCACTGGTGGGCGACCGCATGCACGCCGAGGACGTGGTCCAGGAGGCATTTCTCCGCCTGGCGGGGCTGGACAGAGCCGATACCCCCGGCCAACACAGCGTTGCCCGGCCCCTTGCGTACCTTTACCGCTGCGTGCGCAACCTCTCGGTGGACTGGAACCGGCGGCGACGACTGGAAGCGGACTGCCGGGATAACGG
>NZ_WNXE01001034.1:0-581 GCF_010993615.1 Arhodomonas sp. KWT
GTGACAGCGATGAACAGCGCCAGAGCGGTGACGCCCGCGGCGAGCCGCCAGCCGCCCAGGCGGTGGCTGAGCACCGCCAGGGCGGCGACGACACCAGTCCACGGCAACGCCACCAGTGCCCGCTTGAATGGGATGAGCACGTACACCAGCAGCACCGACTTCGCCCCGTTGAGCGGCCCGTAGAGCTCGGTGTTGACCCAGGCGACGAGTCGCCCCCAGTACTCCGCCGTGCTCACGGTGAGGGCGTCCGGCACCCCGGCCAGCGGCGACCAGAACACGCCGGCGATCGTGGGCAGCGCCACCACGGCGGCCAGCAGCAGGGCGAAATGCCGCCGCGGGAGTCGCGGCCGGCTGCGGGTGCCGTCGGTAAGCGCGCGCCCCAGACGCTCGGTGGCGATGGCGATCAGGGTGATGGCGACGCCCGCCTCCAGCCCGTCACCGATCTGCAGCCGGCGCAGGGCACGGAGCACGTCATAGCCGAGGCCGCCGGCGCCGATCATCGAGGCGATGATCACCATGTTGAGGGACAGCATGATCACCTGGTTGACACCGACCATCAGGCCCTGCCGGGCCGCCGGCAC
>NZ_WNXE01001035.1:0-581 GCF_010993615.1 Arhodomonas sp. KWT
GCAGCTCCAGCGGCTGGCGGCGGAGGGACTGGTGGTCGAGCGGCCCAACCCCGGCCACCGGCGCTCGCCGCTGTATGTGCTCACGCCCCGCGGCGAGTCCGCCTATGCCGCGGCGGAGGCGCAGTGGCGCGAGCATGCCGCGCGCCTCGCCGGTCACCTGGACGAGTCGGACCTCCGCGCGGCGTTGCGCGTGCTCAGTCTTCTTGAGACGGCCCACGAGCCGGCGGTGACCGCCGTCGGGGCGGGTGGGTCGTGAGCGCGCGCGTTCATGCCGGGGCGGGTGTGCTCGCCCTGGCCCTCATCGCGATCTTCTGGATGTCCACGGTGATCTCCGAGCTCTGGCTCGGGGAGGCCGCGGTGGTACGCGTCAAGACGGACATCCTCTGGGCCATGACAGTGCTGATTCCGGCGCTGATGGCGACCGCCGCCAGCGGCTCGCGTATGGCCCGCGGACGTGGCGGCGCGCTACTCGGGAGGAAACGTCGGCGGATGCCGGTCATCGCTGCCAACGGGGTGCTGGTGCTCGTGCCCTGTGCCGTGTTCCTGCAGATGCGGGCTTCGGTGGGAATGCTGGACGGGAC
>NZ_WNXE01001036.1:0-580 GCF_010993615.1 Arhodomonas sp. KWT
GACCTGCAGGTGCTGGCGCAGGCCGGTGAGGCGGTGGAGACGCAGCCCGTGTTCCGCTTCCTGCATGCGGTGGTGGATTGCCCGAGGCCGCTGGTTGCCGAGGTCCGCGGCAATGCCGTTGGCCTGGGGACGACGCTGCTGTTGCATTGTGACGCGGTGATCGCCGCCACCGATGCCACCTTTGCCATGCCTTTCGTCCAACTCGGTCTGGTGCCGGAGTTCGGGAGCACCCTGCTGCTGCCCGAGCTGGTCGGGCCACAGCGGGCTGCGCGGCTGCTTATCCTCGGCGAACGCTTCGACGCGCGGGAGGGGGAGCGCCTCGGTCTGGTCTCCCAGGTGTGCGAGCCGCCGGCACTGGAGGCGGTCGCCGGGGCGTGGTGTCGTCGCATCGCGACAGCGCCCGCCGGCGCTGTCGCGGCCACGCGCAGCCTGTTGCGAGGCCCGCAGTGGCGGGCCCGGCTGCACGAGGCGGTCGATCGCGAGGCGGCAGTTTTCGCCGAACGGCTCAATTCGGTTGAGCACCGGCAGGCGGTGGCCGCATTCTTCGGGGCAGAGGGTGACGGATAATCATGAAATGCCG
>NZ_WNXE01001037.1:0-81 GCF_010993615.1 Arhodomonas sp. KWT
GGCTCCGGTTTCGGCTCCGGTTTCGGCTCCGGTTTCGGCTCCGGTTTCGGCTCCGGTTTCGGCTCCGGTTTCGGCTCAGGC
>NZ_WNXE01001037.1:177-579 GCF_010993615.1 Arhodomonas sp. KWT
AGGCTTCGGCTCAGGCTTCGGCTCAGGCTTCGGCTCAGGCTTCGGCTCAGGCTTCGGCTCAGGCTTCGGCTCAGGCTTCGGCTCAGGCTCGGGTGCGACCTTCGCCATCGCCTCCGCCGGGGGCCCCTGTGGCTGCGCGTCCTCGGACGATGCCTGTTCCACGGCGCCGCCCTTGCGGAGCCCGCCATCGCCGACCATCGCCAGTTCGAGGGTGACGGGTCCGCCGCCGCCACCGCCGGCGCCACCGCCTCCACCGCCGCCCACGGGCACACGCCACAGCCCCCACAGGAGGAGGGCGTGAGCGGCCAGGGATACCCCCAGCCCAGCCAGCAGGAAACGTCTATTGCCGTGGATCATGTCGAGCGTAGCGTGATCAGCGTCACCCGCTTCACCCCGGCCGCG
>NZ_WNXE01001038.1:0-577 GCF_010993615.1 Arhodomonas sp. KWT
GACCTCATGGACCCGGCGGCCACGGCCCGGGTCGCCGCGGACGTGGCGGCGCGCCATCCGGTGACCACCGTGGTGCACAACGCCGGGGTGATTCGCGCGGCGCTGCTGGACGAGGTCGCGGGCGAGGACCTGGACGCGCTGACCCACCTCCACCTCGGTGCCGCCATCACCCTGGTGCAGGCGGCCCTGCCGGCCATGCGCGAGCGTGGTTTCGGGCGCGTGGTGCTGCTGTCCTCGCGGGCCGCGCAGGGGTTGCAGACGCGGACCAGCTACTCCGCGACCAAGGCCGGGATGATCGGCATGGCGCGGACCTGGGCGCTGGAGCTCGCCGGGGACGGGATCACGGTGAATGTGGTCGCTCCGGGGCCGGTGCGCAGCACGGACATGTTCCACGGCGTGGTGCCGGCGGGCAGCGAGCGCGAGACGCGGCTGGCGGAGGGCGTGCCCGTCGGCCGCCTCGGGGAGCCGGCGGACGTGGCGCGGGCGGTGGCCTTCCTGGCCGCGCCGGAGAACGGCTTCATCACCGGGCAGACGCTCTACGTCTGCGGCGGCACCAGTCTGGGTGGTCTGCCCCTGT
>NZ_WNXE01001039.1:0-575 GCF_010993615.1 Arhodomonas sp. KWT
ACCACCGTCAGGACACCGATCGCCGCAAGCAGGCCCCAGTCGATGCCGGTGGCGGTCTGGGTGCGCGTCATCGCCGCAACGATCGGCTTGGCGTTCGTGCTGGTGAGCTGGGAGGCGAGCAACAGCTCCACCCAGCTGAACATGAAGCAGAAGAAGGCCGTGACGCCGACGCCGGCCCTGATCAGCGGCAGGAATATCAGCGTGAAGAACCGCGGCCAGCTGTAACCGTCGATATAGGCGGTCTCGTCCACCTCCCGCGGGACCCCGGACATGAAGCCCTCGAGGATCCAGACCGCCAGCGGCACGTTGAACAGCGTGTGCGCCAGGGCCACGGCGATGTGGGTGTCGAACAGACCCACCGTCTTGTAGAGCTGGAAGAATGGCAGCAGAAAGACCGCCGGCGGCGCCATGCGGTTGGTCAACAGCCAGAAGAACAGGTGCTTGTCGCCGAGGAAACTGTAGCGCGAGAACGCGTAGGCCGCCGGTAGCGCCACGGCCAGCGAGATGACCGTGTTCATCGCCACGTAGATGATCGAGTTCAGGAACGGCCAGTACCACGTCGGGTCCGTAAAGAT
>NZ_WNXE01000103.1:0-4225 GCF_010993615.1 Arhodomonas sp. KWT
GTCCACTCCCGTGCCGGCTCCAGTCGCCCGCCCTCCAGGATGCCGGCGTAGTCGGTGCCGCCGATGAGGCGGTGGACCGTGGTGACGAACAGGGCATCCAGGCGGTCGTCCGCCACCAGGGCGTGCAGCACCCACGGCCCGGTCACCGAGTACGCCCGGCGGTAACCGCGGCCGGCGAGCGCGTCCATCGCCCTGCCGCCGCTCACGTGGGGGCCGCTGTCGAGCCGGATCACTTCGGCACCGGCGGCCGCGAGACGGCTGGCGCGCATCTCGTCCGCGTCGCGGGTGGTGAGCACCATCACCCGGCGCCCCTGTTCGAGCAGCGTCTCCGGCAGGGTGAAATCCAGGCTCGTGCTGAGCACGGCGACGTCGGGCTGCGGCGCAAGCCCGTGTTCCCGGCGCCAGGCCCGGCAGTCGGCGAAGGCCTCACCGCTGTCCACGGGCAGGACGTCCTGGGCGTGGCCGGCGGCCAGCTCGCGGAAGTAGCGCCCGGAGGAGAGCAGCACGTCCGCTCGCGCGGCAAGCTCCTGGAACAGCCGCCAGTCCCGCGGGTTGGCCACGTCCCCGGGGACGCGCTCGCGCCCGTCCGCCCCGCGCACGGAAATGCGCCCGTCCAGGCTGCGTACGAAATTGGCGTAGACGAACAGGCGGTCGTCCGCGTCCTCCGGCGCCAGCGGCGCGTCCAGGTAGGTGCCCGCCAGGGGGCGCGGATCCGCGGGCGCGGGGTGGATGCGGTGGATCTCGCGCTCCACGATGTTCTCCCGTTGCCTGTAGTATGGGCGGAGCATGTTAACTGTAGCGCACACCGGCGTGCTTTCGATCAATAACGCCGGGTGCCGATGACTGGGGGGACGACGGGGCTTGAGCATCCTATCCGAACGCCTGGAGCGCGCTTACTACGTGCTCAGCGGCGACGACAGCGACGAGCGCGCCTGTGCCGCGATCCCGGATTCCGCCTGTACGGCGCTGCCGCGCAACTACCTGCTTAATGTCGGCAACGGCGCGTGCACCAAGCTCGCCGAGCAGATTGCCGGTCCGAACCTGGTGCTGCCGTGGCTGCTGGGGGCGCTGGGTGCACCGGCGTCCATCATCGGGCTGCTCATGCCGGTCAAGCAGTTCGCCGCGCTGCTGCCCCAGCTGTTCGTGGCGGGGCGCATACGCAGTGTGGCGCGGCGGAAATGGGTGTGGACCGCGGCGGGGCTGATCCAGGCGGTCGCGCTGCTGGTGATCGCCGCCGCGGCGCTGGTGCTGCCGCCGCTGGCGGCCGGCGTGGTGGTGCTCGCGGTGTTCGCGCTGTTCAGCGCGGCGAGCGGTACCGGCTCCGTCGCGTTCCAGGACGTGGCCGCCAAGACCGTGCCCAAGGGCCGGCGCGGGCGGATGCTCTCCAACCGCGCGATGATCGGCGGCGTGCTGACCATGGCCGCCGGGCTCGTGATCCAGCGCTGGGTCGGCGCCGACAGCGCGGTGGTGACGTACACCCTGCCGGTGGTGGTGGCCGCCGGCCTGTGGGCCCTGGCGGCGGTGCTGTTCGCGGCGATCCGCGAGCACCCCGGCGCCACCGAGGGTGGCCGGCGGCTCGCCGACGAGATCGGCGCCGGGGTGAGGCTGTTCGCACGGGTGAGCGGCTACCGGCGTTTCCTCGGCGTGCGCGCGCTGCTGCTGTCCGTGGAGCTGGCGATGCCGTTCTACGCGCTCTACGCGCAGTCCCTGTTCGATAATGGCGCCGCGGTGCTCGGGCTGTTCGTGCTCACCGTGGGGCTCGGCAACGTGCTGAGCTCGCCGGTCTGGGGCCGCTTCTCGGACCGCTCCAGCCGTACCGTGCTGATCGCCAGTGGTTGCCTGGCGGCGGCGATTGCCGTGGTCGCGCTCGCCATCGGTGCGCTGCCGCAAGCGTGGCGCTCGCCGTGGCTGTACGCGGTGGTCTTCGTGCTCCTCGGCATCGCGGAGCAGGGCGTTCGCCTCGGGCGCAAGACCTATCTCGTCGACGCCGCGCCGGCGGACGACCGTCCGCTGTATGTAGCCTTCGCCAACACCGGCGTGGGCGTGCTGGCGCTGGCGGGCGGGGTGGTCGGTGCGGTGGTGCAGTTCCATGGCGTGGAGGTAGCGATCATGGTCCTGGGCGTGCTGTCGGTGCTCGGGGCGCTGCTCGGGCTGATGATGCCGGAGGCGGAGCGCATGCTCGCTGGCACGGCTGACGCTGCGTAATGATAGTATTTTTCGTCGGCTGTCCGCCTTCGGGTGCTGGAGAAGAGGGCAGAGATATGGATACAGTCGCTCAACGGGAGTCCGGGTCGGGATGACCAGGGTGCTGCTGGTTGACGACCACCAGCTCGTGCGCGCGGGCATCAACCGCCTGCTCGCCGACGCGGGGGACATCAGCGTCGTCGGCGAGGCAGGTTCGGGCGAGGAGGCGCTGCGCCTGGTCACGAGCGAGCGCCCGGACGTCGTTCTAATGGACGTCCACATGCCCGGCATCGGCGGGCTGGAGGCGACGCGCAAGCTCCTGCGCGCGGACCCGGAGCTGAGGGTGATCGCGCTGACGGTGCACGTCAGCGAACCGTACCCGTCCAGCCTGCTGGAGGCGGGCGCGATGGGGTATGTCACCAAGGGCTGCGACGAGCGCGAGATCGTGCGCGCGATCCGCACGGTCATGCGTGGCGAGCGCTACCTCGGGGCGGACATTGCCCAGCGCATGGCCATCGCCGGCCTGGATGGTGCGGACAAACCGTTCGAGAAGCTCTCGCGGCGCGAGATGCAGGTAATGATGATGATCACCGAGGGCCACCGCCCCCAGGAGATCTCGGACCGTCTCAATCTCAGCCCCAAGACGGTGAGCACCTACCGCCACCGGCTCTACGAGAAGCTGGGCGTGAGCAACGACGTGGCGCTGACGAGGCTGGTGATCCGCTACGGTCTCGTCGACGAGAGCGGCTGACCGCGGCAGTGATCCCATGAGTGAATCCGACCGTCCGGCCTTCGACGCCCGGGCCTTCATCCGCACGCTGCCCCAGTCCCCGGGCGTTTACCGCATGCTCGACGCCTCGGGGACAGTGATCTACGTCGGCAAGGCGCGCAACCTAAAGCGCCGGGTGTCGAGCTACTTCACCCGCCAGGCGCACAACGCCAAGACCCAGTCCATGGTGGCGCAGGTCGCCGACATGCAGATCGCGGTGACCCACACCGAGGCCGAGGCGCTGATCCTCGAGAACAACCTCATCAAGGAGCTGCGCCCGCGCTACAACGTCCTGCTGCGCGACGACAAGAGCTATCCCTACATCCACCTCTCCACCCACCAGCGCTTCCCGCGGCTGAGCTTTCACCGCGGTGGCCGCCAGGGGCAGGGGCGGTATTTCGGGCCGTTCCCCAGCGCCAGCGCGGTGCGCGAAACGCTCAACCACCTGCAGAAGGTCTTCCCCGTGCGCCAGTGCCGGGACAGCTTCTTCGAGAACCGCTCCCGGCCGTGCCTGCAGTACCAGATCGAGCGCTGCACCGCGCCGTGCGTGGGCTACGTCAGCGAGGAGGACTACGCCCGCGACGTGCGCCACGTGGAGATGTTCCTGGACGGGGACAGCAACCGCGTGATCGATGAGCTGGTCGCCCGCATGGAACGCGCCTCCGAGAACCTGGCGTTCGAGGAGGCGGCGCGGCTGCGCGACCGCATCGCCGCGCTGCGCACGATCCAGGAGCGCCAGTACGTCGCCGGCGCCAAGGGCGACGTGGATGTCGTCGCCTGCCGCATCCGCGAGGCCGTCGCCTGCGTGCAGGTGTTCGTCATCCGCAACGGCACCAACCTCGGCAACCGCACGTTCTTCCCCCGGGTGCCGGACGCCACCGATGCCGGCGAGGTGCTCTACGCCTTCATCGCCCGCCACTACCTTGGCGGCGGGGCGCCGCAGGAGCTGATCGTCAGCGACGACATCGAGGATCGAGAGGTGCTGGAGGAGGCCTTGAGCGGCGATGCCGGCCACCGCGTGCGGATCAGTCCGCGGGTGCGCGGCGAGCGCCGGCGCTGGCTGGACCTGGCCCTGAGCAACGCGGATCACGCCCTGTCCGCGCGCATGAGCACCCAGGCCAGCATGGACCGCCGCTTCGAGGACCTTCAGGACGGTCTTGCGCTGGACGCCATCCCAGAGCGCATCGAGTGCTTTGACATCAGCCACACCCAGGGCGAGGCCACCGTGGCCTCCTGCGTCGTCTTCAACCGCGAGGGGCCGGCAAAATCGGA
>NZ_WNXE01000103.1:4324-10636 GCF_010993615.1 Arhodomonas sp. KWT
CGAGTACCGCCTCGCCCCGGACGCCCCGGGCCTGCACCTGCTCCAGCAGGTGCGCGACGAGGCGCACCGCTTCGCCATCACCGGCCACCGCGGCCGGCGCGGGCGCAAGCGCACGCACTCCGTGCTCGAGGACATCCCCGGCCTCGGACCCAAACGCCGCCAGGCCCTGCTCAAGCAGTTCGGTGGCCTGCGCGGCGTGCGCCGGGCCGGCGTCGAGGACCTGGCCCGGGTGCAGGGCATCAACCGCGCGCTCGCCGAGCGCATCCACGAGACGCTCAACGGCTGAAATACCCCCGGCACGCGGCCGCGGGGCGTGTTAGCGTGAGCGCTCACAGGACGCACCGCACAACGCACAAACCCCGATCAGGGATCCCAATGAGCTGGAACCTGCCAAACATCCTCACGCTGCTGCGCATCGCCATGATCCCCGTGCTCGGGCTCATGTTCCTGCTGCCGTATCCGTGGTCGAACGTGATCGCCGCCTCGATCTTCGCGCTGGCGGCGGCCACGGACTGGCTCGACGGCTACCTCGCGCGCCTGTGGAGCCAGACCTCGGCGTTCGGTGCCTTCCTCGATCCGGTGGCGGACAAGCTCATCGTGGCCGTGGCGCTCATTGCCGTGCTCACCTCCCATCCGACAGCGGCGCTGGCGCTGCCCGTCGCGGTCATCATCGGCCGGGAGATCGCCGTCTCGGCGCTGCGGGAGTGGATGGCGGAGCTCGGGCTGCGCGCGAGCGTGGCCGTGGGGCTGCTCGGCAAGCTCAAGACCACCGCCCAGATGGCGGCGATCCTGCTGCTGCTCTATGCCGGGCCGGTGGCGGGGGTCTCCGCCTTCACCCTCGGTTTCTGGCTGCTCTACATCGCCGCCGTGTTGACCATCTACTCCATGGTTCTCTATCTTAACGCCGCGTGGCACGCGCTCGACGGCAGCGCCGAAACGAACCGGTAACCCGGGGTTGACGGCAACGCAGAGCGCTGTAGAATACGCCTCACAACGCAAGCGGGAATAGCTCAGTTGGTAGAGCACAACCTTGCCAAGGTTGGGGTCGCCGGTTCGAGTCCGGTTTCCCGCTCCAAGATCCCAGAAAAGGCCCCGGCATCGCCCGGGGCTTTTTCGTGGCGGCTTCCGCACGCCGTTCAGGCGTCACGCCGGCATGGCCGCGGGAGGCTCGCCAACGAATACGCATGCTGCTATGATGCGTCGCGCAGAGGCTAGGTGGCAGAGTGGTGATGCAGCGGCCTGCAAAGCCGTGTACACCGGTTCGATTCCGGTCCTAGCCTCCATTTCCTTTCCCGTCTCGATCGCCCAACGGCCCGGGTGGCGGAACTGGTAGACGCAAGGGACTTAAAATCCCTCGGGTTTTACCCGTCCGGGTTCGAGTCCCGGTCCGGGCACCAATCATTCCCCGCGGTTTTCCCGTCTCCTTTGTCCCTGTTACGCGTTCGGGCGGTTTTGTGGCTCGGGCCTTCCCAGGCCGGAATTGTCGGGCCATGTGAGAAAGGCGCCTCAAAGACGCCCGGCCGACGCGCGCATGGCACGTTCCGACCTGAAAGACGCACCACTGCCGGCGATCGTGAGCCGTTGCACCCCCGCTACCAATCCAGTGCGTCGTCGCGGCCCGTCTGTACGGTACATATACCGATCTGATTGCCGTGGGCCATGTCGGGCCGGACGTGGCGTGTATACCGGCACGGCAGCTGAGTCCATCATCCTCGCTGATGTCCCGCTTGGCGCACACATGAATGGAGCTGCCGTGGTTGATGTACGTAATATGTCTACAATACAGACAATCAGGCACTGGCTTGACGGACTAAGACAAAGGTAAATCAGCCCGCGAGGAACAGGCCCGGCAAAGACTCGGACGGGGCAGCGAAAGCCTCCTGACAGCACGCAGAGCCGCCACGAGGTGGTTCTCGACCAGGACGGTCAACGAAGACGGGAACAAGTAGGACGGGGACAACCACCAGGTTGCCTGCTATCGGGGTAGACCAGTCCGGGTCAACTACCCATGACGATATCGGGGGGAAAGGAATCCAATGCTGGACGCAGTTACTACCGTAGCTTTCACGATCCTTGGAATGGCAGCCGTTCTCCTGGTCATGGCGATCGTCGCCATGGTCCTGATCGCAACCCTAAAAACGAAGTTGCCTCGGAACGCGACACGACGAGATCCGGAGGTCGAATCAGATCACCTTTCCAATCCCGATGAACTGCCCATCACCGCAAAGGAACCGACGGTGGGGGAATCAAATCCGCCACCATCAGGTAGTTTCTACGCGAAGCGGGTAATGACGGAACCTGAGCAGATTCTATTCCACCGCTTATGCCAGAGCCAGCCTTACCATGTTTTCCCACAGGTCGCGTTCAGTCAGTTCATTGGTGCAAAAGGAAGAACGAGAAAGGAACGCTTCACTCACTTTGCGCATGCTCGACAAAAAGTGGCCGACTTTGTCCTATGTCGTCATGACTCATCCATAGTAGCTGTCATCGAACTCGATGATAGCTCCCACGATCAAAAAAGAGATCACGCTAAAGACCGGATATTAAACGATGCAGGACTAACCGTTATTAGGTGGCACGTCCGCGATATTCCTGATTCAAACGCTATAAGAACCACGATCCGAAATGCCATATCCAGTCCCGCTCAAGACGCGGCCGTCGATATGTCAATTTAGCGTCAACGGCCTCAAAGGGCATAGTGTCGTACGATGTCGCTTCCAAACGCTAAGCATGCTGAATGCCCGCTGTTTATGGCATAATATGGTGTTGAGGCAACCACTTAAAACCCCTCGGGTTTCACCCGTCCGGGTTCGAGTCCCGGTCCGGGCACCATTAATCCTTCCCTCTCATTTCCCTGTGATGCGTTTGATCCGTTTTGCGTGCCTGTCGTCTTCGTAAGGAAGAAACGACGACACGGGATGCTGTCTGGCAGGCCACTTCACTGCGGGCACGAGTCTGTCCACTTTTCGGCGGTCCCCCGTCTCCGTCCAGCCCGTTCAGTGCCGGCCGCAGGCAGGGGTGAACTGCCGGAACTTCGTTTGCCGTAGCCGGCGCCGTGGTGCGTGGCTGCCGTTGCGTCGTCCCGGGCCGCCCCCGGTGCCGTGTATCGTGCACGGTGCGAGTCGGTACGTTGTTACACTATGTGCCAGCGAATGATTCAGGTTGAATCTGTCACCACGGCCAGAGGCGGAGGGCTCCATGAGCAACGTCTTTATTGTCGGTGTTACCGGCGGCATCGGTTCCAGGCTCGCGCCCAAGCTGATCGAGGCAGGGCACGGGGTATCCGGGCTGCATCGCCGGCCCGAGCAGGACGCGGCGCTCCGGGAGGTGGGTGTCACGCCCTATCCGGGGGACCTGATGGAGGTCACCACGGAGGACCTCGTCGAGGCGACGAAGGGGCACGATGCCATCGTGTTCTCCGCCGGAGCGGCAGGGAGCGGGGCGGACCGGACGACGGCCATAGACTACGGGACACCGGTCAAGCTGATCGAGGCGGCCCGATTCAACGGCATTTCGCGTCTGTACCTGGTCTCGGCCTTCATGGACGCGGGGCGCGACCGGCCTCGCAAGGAGGGCTTCGAGCACTACATGAAGATGAAGCGCCAGGCGGATAACGCTGTCGTCGCCTCGGGCCTGGACTGGGTCATCGTGCGTCCCGGGACGCTGGTCACGGAAGATGGCAGCGGGCTGGTGAACCTGGAGCGGGCCATCCCGTACGGCAACGTGGCGAGGGGCAACGTCGCCGGCGTGCTCGCGGCGTTGATCGATCGTCCTTCCACCAGGAATGAGATCCTCGAGGTCACCGATGGTGAGACCCCGATCGATCAGGCGGTCGAGGCCATTCGGCACTAAGCGGGGTCCGGCGTACCGATCGATTCCATTGCCGGCAGCGCAGTTTTCCCGGCGAGTCGCGGCTGAACGGCGCTTCGCCTCGTGGCACCGGTCATGTGGGGCACCGGATGATCCCGTGGCTGGAGCTGCCCGCGCACGGGGTGGCTGGCGGCCCGACCGGCGACGCTGATGCGCGCCGCTCGCCCCAGGTGGGGACCGGCGGGTGGTCCTCCCGCATGCCTCCCGGATCATCCTGAATCCCCGTTCCACGGTCCGGCGTCGCCGTCGGCGCAGAGCGGGGGAACGGGATATTGACGCTATTGCCAGAATGGAAACACGGTCACCCGCTGTGAGGGGGCGCGTGCGCGAGGACATTGCGGCGCGCCATCAGGGCCTCCGCCGCGGCATACGAGCACAACGATCAACGAGGACACAGTGATGCAGAACAGGACGGTCTATCTCGCCCCGGGCGGCGGCTTCGACAACGTCTCCATCGGCGACGGCGGGGCGGTGCCCGCGCCCGGTCCCGGCGAGATCAGCGTGCGTCTGCGCGCCAGCTCGCTCAACTTCCACGACTATGGCGTGGTCAAGGGCGCGACGGCACCGAATGAGACCCGCATCCCCATGTCGGACGGCGCCGGCGAGGTCACCGCCGTGGGCGAGGGCGTCACCGAGTTCGCCGAGGGCGATCACGTGGTCAGCACCTTCTTTCCGGACTGGCTCGACGGCGAGCCGGAGCAGGAAGGTTTTGGCCGGGTTCCCGGTGACGGCATCGATGGCTACGCCCGTGAGCAGGTCACCCGGCCCGCCACCGCGTTCACCCGCGCTCCCGTGGGCTACACCCATGCGGAGGCCGCCACGCTCACCACCGCCGGGCTCACGGCCTGGCGCACGCTGATGGACGACGGCGCGCTCAAGGCCGGTGAGACGGTGCTCATCCAGGGGACCGGCGGCGTGTCGATCTTCGCGCTGCAGTTCGCGCGCATGGCCGGCGCCCGGGTGATCGCCACGTCCTCCAGCGACGAGAAGCTCGAACGCCTTCGCGCGATGGGCGCCGAACACCTCATCAACTACCGTGACGACCCGGAGTGGGGCAAGACGGTACGCCGGCTGACCGGCGGCCGCGGCGTGGATCACGTTGTCGAGGTGGGTGGCCCCGACACCCTCGCGCAGTCCATGGTCGCCGCCCGGGTCGGCGGGCACATCGCCGTCATCGGCGTGCTCACCGGCGTGAAGGGCGCCTTCCAGGTCCGCCAGGCGCTGTCGCGCCAGCTGCGGTTGCAGGCGGTGCTCGTGGGCAGCCGCCGCCAGCAGATGGAGATGGTGCGCGCCGTCGAGGCCAACGACGTGCGCCCGGTAATCGACCGGCACTTCCCGCTGGAGGAGATCGTCGACGCCTTCCGCCACCAGGAGAGCGGTGCCCACTTCGGCAAGATCTGCCTGGACATCTGACCGGCAAAAGGCCGACGGATCGCTTGAGGGGCCGTGCCCCGGGGCAGTGCGCCGGGGCGGCCCCTGTCACTCCGACTGTTCGCCCGGCATCCGCGGGCGCACGCGCAGGAATCGTGCGAATCGCGGCACGCCGTCGGCGGTCAGGCCGTTGTAACGGTAGGTGATGCGGCTGCCCACCGGCGGCGGGTCCGCCCGTTCGGCGTCGCTGAACCCCGTGCCGATGCGGAACCGCAGCCCGTCCGGCCGCTCGACCACCAGGGCGCCGAGCATCCCCTCGTACTTGCCCTCACCCTCGGTATAGGCCACGACCCGCGCCTCCGCGTCGCGGTAGGGTTTGTACTTGAGCAGGGCATCGCTGCGGCCCGTCTCGTGGATGGCGTCGCGACGGTGCAGCATCAGCCCCTCGCCGCCTTTGTCGACGATGTCGGCAAGGCGCTCGTCGAGCGCCGCCGCGTCGTCGACGCGGAACTGGCGGACGGGCCGCAGCCAGGGGATGTCCGGGTCGTCCAGCATGCGGCGCATGGCAAAGACCCGGGCCTCGAACGGCCCGCCGTGCGCCGGCAGGTCGAAGACCATGAAGCGGACCTCCCGCCACTCCGCGTCCACGGGCTCGTCGGTGCGCACCACACCGCTCACCGCCGCGAAGCGCCCCCGCCCCATCCACAGCTCGCCGTCCATCGGGCGCTCCGGCCATCCGGCCGTGAACCAGTCCGGCGGATTCACGGGGTAGCCACCGCGGGTCAGCAGCCGCTCGCCATCCCAGTAACCGCGCACCCCGTCGAGCTTCTCGCTCACCCAGTATTGGGAGACGTCGGCATTCCCCTCGTACACATTCGCGAGCAGGAGCGGGGGCGGTGCGGCCTCCGCCAGCGCGACGGCCGGGGCCAGGAGACAGAAGAACAGCAGGGTAAGCGCTCGGGCAGACATGATTCCCTCCGTGGATCGCCGAGTGGTGAGCGTGCTTCCGGTGCACGACAGGGGAGACTCTAATGGATTGGTCACCGGTGCGACAGGAGCGAGTGCCGGGGG
>NZ_WNXE01001040.1:0-574 GCF_010993615.1 Arhodomonas sp. KWT
GTGCGCCGGCATGATCGCCTCCATTCGGTTCCGGCCCGTAGCTGGCCATACGTTCACGGTGACCCTAAACTCCGCGTCGTCGCCCGACTGGCGCGGCGCCGACAACTGTTCTCCATAGGTTCTCATACCCGGGGGCTCCGCACCACGGGTCCGGCTGACGAGACGACTCGACCATGTCCGACACCTTTCACCGCCGCTTCGACCCGGCCAACGGGCGCTTCACCTCCCGCGTGCACTGCCTGGAAATGCGCTCGCCGCCGCAACGCGGGCCGGGACCGGTGCCGGTCGGGACGAGCATCGCGGAATGGCCGGCCCCGGCCCTTGTCGATTACCTGGCGCTGTTCCACCGCGTCGGCGATCCCTGGCTCTGGTACGGCCGGCTGGAGGCGACGGCGGCGGAGATCGGGGCCTACCTGCAGGCACCGAGCACCACCATCCTGCGCCTGACCGTGGACGGCGAGGCCGCCGGGCTGGTGGAGCTCGACGCCCGCGATAGGGAGGCCGGGAGCGTGGAGATTGCCTACTGTGGTCTCGCGCCCGGTCAGACCGGTCGGGGGCTGGGCGGGCTGCTCCT
>NZ_WNXE01001041.1:0-574 GCF_010993615.1 Arhodomonas sp. KWT
CCTCCCGCGCCGCTCATCACGAACATGCGCGGGTGTGCGCATCAGGGGGGAAGACAATGAGAACCCGAACCAGCCTCGTCGTGGCCGCCGCCGTCGGTGCCACGTTCGCCACCACCGTCCAGGGCGCCGAGGTCACCGCCCCGGTCCAGGTCACTGCGACCCGGACCCCGATCACGGCGGACGACGCCCTCGCCGCCGTGGACGTGATCACGCGTGAGGACATCGAGGGGCGCCAGCCCGCCGACGCCGTCGAGCTGCTGCGCGATCTGGCCGGCGTATCCATCAGCCGCAACGGCGGGCGCGGCAAGTCCGCCAGCGTCTATCTGCGCGGCACCGAGAGCGACCATACCCTGGTCCTGATCAACGGCGTGCGCATGGGCTCGGCGACCCAGGGCAGCACCCCGCTGGAGCAGATCCCGGTAAGCCAGATCCGGCGTATCGAGGTGGTGCGTGGCCCCCGGGCGAGCCTCTACGGCGCGGACGCCATCGGTGGCGTCATCCAGATCTTCACCGACCGCGATTCCACCCACGCCCGGGTCGCCGCCGGCAGCCAGCACACCTGGGAGGCCGGTGT
>NZ_WNXE01001042.1:0-573 GCF_010993615.1 Arhodomonas sp. KWT
CAGGGTCGATTCCGGCAGGTGGAAGTTGGTGATCATCGCGTCCACCGCGCGGAAGCGATAGCCGGGGTAAATGAAGATATCGGTCTCGCCGCTGAATGCCGCCGGCGTGCCGGCGCGGGCGCAGGTCTCCAGCGCGCGCACCACCGTCGTACCCACCGCCACCACCCGGCCGCCACGCTCGCGGGTACGCGCCACCGCTGCGGCTGTGTCCGCCGGCACGTTCAGCCACTCGCTGTGCATGTGATGACGCGTAATGTCCGCCTCGCGGACCGGCTGGAACGTCCCCGCCCCCACGTGCAGGGTAACGCGCGCGGCCTCCACGCCGGCACCGGCGAGCCCGGCCAGCAGCGACTCGTCGAAATGCAGGCTCGCCGTGGGCGCGGCGACCGCACCGGGGCGCTCGGCAAACACGGTCTGGTAGCGCTCGCGGTCCAGGCCCTCGTCCGGCCGGCGGATGTACGGCGGCAGGGGCATGTGGCCGTGGCGTTCCAGCAGTTCGAGCAGCGGCGTGTCGCCGGCGAAATGCAGCCGGAAGAGCGCGTCCTCGCGCGCGACGACCTCCGCCTCGATCCC
>NZ_WNXE01001043.1:0-572 GCF_010993615.1 Arhodomonas sp. KWT
TCCTGGTGCTCCATCGGCGGGAGGTTGATTCGACGCACATCACCGTCAACACGTATCATTGGCGGCAGGCCCGCGGAGAGGTGCAGATCGGAGGCGTTATTCTTAACGCCGAAGGCGAGCAGGTCTGCGATGTCCATCCATCCCCCTTGGACTGGCGATTCCCGTGGTCTCGGGTCAAGCATCCGGCAGTTGAACTAAAAGCTACAGATCGGCTGGATAACAGGCAACATGCACACCATCGCTGATCGGCTCGACAACCTGCGTGAACGCGTTCGCGCTGCGGAGATCGGCTGCGGGCGCGAGCCGGGCAGCGTCTCCATCCTCGCAGTGAGCAAGACCCAGCCGGTGGAGGCCATCCGCGAAGCGGCGGCGGCCGGCCAGCGGGCCTTCGGCGAGAACTATCTCCAGGAGGCCCACGAGAAGATCGACGCCCTCGCCGGACTGGGGCTGGAGTGGCACTTCATCGGCCCGCTGCAGTCGAACAAGACCCGCGCGGTCGCCGAGTCCTTCGACATGGTCCACACCATCGAGCGGCTGAAGATCGCCCGCCGGCTCTCCGGGCAGCGGCCGGA
>NZ_WNXE01001044.1:0-572 GCF_010993615.1 Arhodomonas sp. KWT
CCCCCCTGGCGGCGGACGGGCAGCGCTGGGAGGCGCTCGTCGAGCGCCTGCGCCGCTACCCCCCTCACCAGGTGGCCACGGCGCTGTTCACGCTGGCGCGGACGCACTGACCCCCGCCTCCGGGACGATGTCCACCAGGCAGGTCTGGGCGCTCGGCGCCTGCCCCAGCCCGGAGGTCGGGACGTCCCGGGTGAGCACGTTGGGGTTGCCCGAGCGCTCCGGCCCGCCCGCCGGGTCCGGGGTATAGTCGGAGCCCGTGGGCAGGACCGCGACCCCGGCCATCACGCCGTCCCACAGCCGCGCACCGGCGAGGCAGGCGCCGCGGTCGCTGATCACGCGCACCGTGTCGCCGTCACTGATCCCCCGGGCGGCGGCGTCCTCCGGGTTGATGAGCACCGCCTCACGGCCGTCGATCCGCGCCCGCCGGCTCGGCGCGGCGTGGGTGTACTGCCCGTGCAGCCGGTTCGCCGGCTGGTGGGAAAGCAGGTGCAGCGGGCGCTGACGCGCGCTCTCCCCGCCCAGCCACTCCGACGGCGCCAGCCACTGCGGATGGGGCGGACAGTCCGCCAGCG
>NZ_WNXE01001045.1:0-572 GCF_010993615.1 Arhodomonas sp. KWT
GGCCCCGCCGTCAACGCCGTGAGGGGACTCGTCCGCGGTACCGCGGGGGTGCCCACGCAGGACCGCATCGCCGGCAATGCCCTGCCGCCGGAGTGCCATATCGACCCGGAGACCGGGGCGGTCACCATGGCCGAGGGACAGGTCGTCAGCCTGACCCAGTGCTTCGGCTGCTGGACGCTGTGCGGCGTCCGCGCCCGGGTGGACACCGCGGGCAACCGGATCCTGCGCATCGCGGGCAACCCCTACAATCCGCTCTCCCACGAACGGCCCGAGGACTACACCACACCGGTGCGCGAGGCGTTCGCCCGACTGGGCGGCGAGTCCGGCCTGGACGGGCGCTCCACGGCCTGCGCCCGCGGCGCCGCCATGCTGGAGCAGCTCACCAGCCCCTACCGTGTCACCCGGCCGCTCAAGCGGGTGGGACCGCGGGGCAGTGGCCGCTGGCAGCGCATCAGCTTCGAGCAGCTCGTCGAGGAGGTCGTGGAGGGCGGCGATCTCTTCGGCGAGGGCCACGTGGACGGGCTGCGCGCCGTGCGCGATCTGGATACCCCGGTGGCCCCCGAAAGCCCCGA
>NZ_WNXE01001046.1:0-571 GCF_010993615.1 Arhodomonas sp. KWT
GGCTCGCACTCCGCGCCGTTGAGGACCAGCGTGTGCACCCGCCCGGCGGCGTCCGCGAGCTTCGCGGCGGTGGGGAAGCCCGCGCCGCCGAGGCCGGTGATGCCCGCGGCGTGGATGCGCGCGCGCAGCGCCGCCGGGTCGGCGCCGGCGTCCAGCGCGGGCCACGGCGGCTCGGCCGCCGCGTCGGGGTCCGTCTCCAGGACCAGGCTCGTTACGGCCAGGTTCGAGGGGTGGGGGGCAGGATGCGCGGTAATGGCCGCGACCCGTCCGCCCGCCGGGGCGTGCAGCGGTGGCACGGCCGGGTCCTCGCCCTCGGCCACGCACTGGCCGGCACGTACGCGCTCGCCCTCGCTCACGCAGGGCTGCGCGGGGGCGCCGAGGGCCGCGCCCAGCGGGAGGATCAGGCGCCCGGGCAGCGGCACCGCGGTGACCGGGTGGCGGGTGGAGATCGCGCGGTTGGGTTCGAGCGTCAGCCCGCCCGGGAAGCGGTGGGGGGCGTTCACGGCCGCCCCGGCTCCGCCGGCAGCGGCCAGCGCCAGGCGCGCACGCCGGTCTCCCGCGGCGCCATGTG
>NZ_WNXE01001047.1:0-571 GCF_010993615.1 Arhodomonas sp. KWT
CACATGGCGCCGCGGGAGACCGGCGTGCGCGCCTGGCGCTGGCCGCTGCCGGCGGAGCCGGGGCGGCCGTGAACGCCGCCCATCGCTTCCCCGGCGGGCTGCGGCTCGAACCCAACCGCGCGATCTCCACCCGCCACCCGGTCACCGCGGTGCCGCTGCCCGAGCGCCTGATCCTGCCGCTGGGCGCCGCCCTCGGCGCCCCCTCGCAGCCCTGCGTGAGCGAGGGCGAGCGGGTGCGCGCGGGCCAGTGCCTGGCCGAGGGCGAAGACCCGGCGGTGCCGCCGCTGCACGCCCCGGCGGGCGGGCGGGTCGCAGCCATCACCGCGCATCCCGCGCCCCACCCCTCGAACCTGGCCGTGACCAGCCTGGTCCTGGAGACGGACCCCGACGCGGCGGCCGAGCCTGCGTGGCCCGCCCTGGACACGCGCGCCGACCCGGCGGCGCTGCGCGCGCGCGTCCACGCCGCGGGCATCACCGGCCTCGGCGGCGCCGGGTTCCCCACCGCCGCGAAGCTCGCGGACGCCGCCGGGCGGGTGCACACGCTGGTCCTCAACGGCGCGGAGTGCGAGCC
>NZ_WNXE01001048.1:0-570 GCF_010993615.1 Arhodomonas sp. KWT
ACGGCGACGACGTGGCGGCTCGGGGCGTCGAGGTCGTCCCACTCCAGGGCCTCGGGCACGTCCTGTTCCTCGATGAATACGGTCCGCCGCAGCGGCGCCGCCAGGGCGTGTACGGCGCTCCAGTCGCCGTCGCTGACCGTGAACGGCTCAGTCGTCATCCATCGAGTCCTCGAATTCGTCGTCGAAGAGCAGGTGGCCGGCGCGCCGCCACTCGCCGAGCAGCGCGAGCGCGCCGGTGCGGGCGGTTTCCCCGTCCGGCAGGGACGAGGCCTCCACCGGCTCGCGCGCGGCCAGCCGCGCCCAGAGTGCATCCGCCCCCCCGGGCGGCTGCACCGGCTCGCCCTGGAGGTAGTAGCACGGGCCGTCGGCGGTTTCGGCGCAGAGCAGTCGTGCTGCGGGGTTGAGGCGCAGGGTCGCGCCGGC
Source organism: Arhodomonas sp. KWT (assembly GCF_010993615.1). Taxonomy (NCBI): domain Bacteria; kingdom Pseudomonadati; phylum Pseudomonadota; class Gammaproteobacteria; order Chromatiales; family Ectothiorhodospiraceae; genus Arhodomonas; species Arhodomonas sp. KWT. The sequence goes on from NZ_WNXE01001048.1 coordinate 424, forward strand.
GTCCAGGCGGGCGGCGAGGGTGGCATCGTCCTCCTCGCCGCCGCCGATCTCCGCGAACGCGCTCTTGGGGCGGGTGAGGTTGCGCGCGAGCCAGTCGTCCAGCACCGCGTCCGGCGCCGATGCGGCCTCGCGCATGAGCCGGCGCAG
>NZ_WNXE01001049.1:0-570 GCF_010993615.1 Arhodomonas sp. KWT
TGGCGTAAGCGCAATGCGGGAGCGTCCCCGCCGTTGCCCCGGGTATCTCGACTGCTTGAAAGGATCGCGGCCGTGGGGTGCACGCTAATGCTGACTAGCCCGTCTGGGGCGACGAACCGGGGGACGTCCTGACGTACGCCACCACGACCGCGACGTGAGAAGTATACAGGGGATCCCTGTGCATGACAATGATTCTCATTGCCATGCACAGGGATGGGATCACTCCCAGCTCAGGGCCCCGCCCGTCTGGTACTCGGTCACCCGGGTTTCGAAGAAGTTCTTCTCCTTGCGCAGGTTTGCCTGCTCGTCGAGCCATGGCAGGGCGTTGCGCGCGCCGGGGAAGGGTTCATCCAGGCCGACCTTGCGCGCCCGGCGGTTGGCGACGAAGCGGAACTGCTCGTGATGCATGTCCGCGTCGTAGCCGAGGATCGGGTCGCCGAGGAGGTAATCGGCATAGGCCCGCTCGGCCTCGTCCGCCTCCTCCCACATGGCAGTGACCGCGGCCGGGTCCGGGCGCACGCCCTCCTCCTGCATGATCTGGCGCACCACGCGCATGCCGAAGGTGAAGTG
>NZ_WNXE01000104.1:0-2036 GCF_010993615.1 Arhodomonas sp. KWT
CGGTCGAGCATGAGCTGGAGGGCGCCGATGGCGATCCCGAGCAGGGCGAAGCCGAAGACGTCGAAACGCCGGTCCTGCCGCGGTGTCTCCTGCACGAAGGCGAGGATCCCCGCCAGCGCCAGCAGTCCGAAAGGCAGATTGATGAAGAATACCCAGCGCCAGTTGTAGTACTCGGTGAGGTAACCGCCGAGGGTGGGACCGAGGATCGGCCCGACCATCACCCCGATACCCCACATCGCCATCGCCGAGCCGTGTCGCTCCCGGGGGAAGGTGTCCAGCAGTACAGCCTGGGACAGCGGTACCAGCCCGGCACCGAAAATGCCCTGGAGCAGGCGGAAGAGCACGATCTCATCCAGCGACTGGGCGACGCCGCAGAGCACGGAGGCGACGGTGAAGCCGGCCACCGAGGCGATAAACAGCCGCTTGCGGCCCCAGCGCGCGGACAGGAAACCGGTCAGCGGTGTGGCCACGGCGGCGGCCACTATGTAGGAGGTCAGGACCCAGGATATCTGCTCCTCGGTCGCGGACATCGCCCCCTGCATGTGGGGCAGGGCGACGTTGGCGATTGTGGTGTCCAGGGCCTGCATGATGGTCGCCAGCATGATGGAGACCGTCACCAGGCCGCGGTGGGGCGTCGCGGCCGCCTCGTTCATCGATCGCCGTCGATGGTCCCGGCGTGGACGGCCGGCGCCACCGCGTCACGTGCCCAGGCCACGACCCCCTGCAGGAATGCCGGGCCGCGAGGGTGCCAGCCGGTGTCGATCTTCACCTCGGTGCTCAGGCCGGCGCGTAGCGGCCGGTCCGAGGGACCGTCGTCGATGGCGATGCGCACGGGCACGCGCTGGACCACCTTGACCCAGTTACCGGTGGCGTTCTGGCTTGGCAGCACGGAGAACTCCGCCCCGGTGGCCTGGGCGATGCTCTCGACGTGACCGTTCCAGTGCACGTCCGGGTAGGTGTCCACGTACAGGGTTACCGCCTGACCGGCCTTCACATGGGTGAGCGCGGTTTCCTTGACGTTGGCCGTGACCCAGACATTGTGGCTCGCCACCAGCGCCATGGCGCTGCCGCCGGGGGTCACGTACTGCCCCGGATCGGGCACCTTGGCGACGCGGCCGGCGAACGGCGCGGTCACCTGCGTGTGCTGCAGGTCGAGCCGGGCGGACTTCAGGGCCGCTGCGGCCGCGCGGTAATCGGGGTGTTGCTCCACCGGGATGTCCGGGTCGCCGGCGAGGCTTGCGCGGATGCGCTGCAGGGCACGCTCGAGCTGGTCCACCTTGTCCCGGGCCTGATTGCGTTCGTGGCGGTAGCGGTCGCGTTCGGACTCGGAGCTGACGCCGCGCTCGGCGAGTCGCTGGTGACGCTCGTATTCGCGCTGGGCGTAGTCCAGGTCGTGACGTGCGCCCGCCAGCGCCTGGGCCTGTTCGGCATACTGGGCCTTGAGTGTCCTGATGCGGGTGCGCGCGTTGGCCAGGGTCGCCTCGGCCTTGTCGACGGCGGCGCGGTAGGGCGCCGGGTCGATGGTGAATAGCCGTGTGCCGGCGTCGACGGCGTCGTTTTCGTGAACGGCCACGTCGGTGACGGGTCCGGGCACCTGGGGCGAGATCATCACCTTGTCCGCGCCGGTATAGGCGTTCTCGGTGGTCACGTAGCGCCCCCCGAGGAGGTAGAAGCCGCTGCCGACGACGACCGCCACGAGCGGCACGACGAGCAGCAGCAGGGTACGCAGGCCCCGGCGCGACGGCCGGCGCGGGAGGAGACGTCGCAGAAGACGCATGGGTCCGGGCATGGTGGCTGTGTTCTCCGGGGTCTGGGACGGTCAATCCAGCGTTGCTGGTGGCGTCCTGCCTGGGGAATCCGGGAGATTCGGGCGTACGCCCGAACCGGTTAGGATAGCAAAAACATTGTTAGGAAGCTAACAGAACGGTGCGCCGGCTGAGGCCGGGCAAACACGCCGATTGCCGGTTATGCTGGGTGGGGGCCACACGGAGGGTGCGATGAGCGACGCGATCTACACGGCCTTGCGCGAGGGCATA
>NZ_WNXE01000104.1:2135-10626 GCF_010993615.1 Arhodomonas sp. KWT
CTGCTGGTGGGCCATACGGACACGGTGTTCCCCGCGGATTCCCCGTTCCAGTCGGTCTGGCGGGAGGGGCCGCGGCTGCGCGGCCCGGGCGTGGCGGACATGAAGGGCGGGCTGGTGGTGATGCGCGAGGCGCTCCACGCGCTTGAGTCCGGCCCGGCCGCGGGGCGCATCGGCTGGGAGGTGATCCTCAACCCCGACGAGGAGATCGGCTCGCCGGTATCCGCCCCCGTGCTGGAGGCCGCGGCCGCCCGTCATCGGGCCGGCCTTGTGTTCGAGCCCTCGCTGCCGGACGGCACGCTCGCCGGGGCCCGCCGGGGCAGCGGCAACTGGACCGCCGTGTTCGCCGGCCGCAGCGCCCATGCGGGCCGTGAGCACCACCTGGGCCGCAACGCCGTCGCCGCGGCGGCCCGCTTCATTACCGCCATCGACGGCCTGAACGGCCAGCGTCCCGGTGTCACCGTGAATCCCGCCTTCGTGCGCGGTGGCGGTGCCAGCAATGTGGTCCCCGACCGGGCGGTGGTGCGCTTCAACGTGCGCGTCACCGATGACGACGATGCGACCTGGGTGACGCATCAGCTCGACCGGGCCGTCGCCTCGGTCCATGCGCCGCCGGACTACACCGTGGCCCTCCACGGCGGCTTCTCGCGCCCCCCGAAGCCCATGAGCGCGGGCCAGCAGACCCTTCTGGACGCACTGAGGGCCTGCGCCGAGGTCACCGGCGGGACCCTCGACTGGGCCCCCACCGGGGGGTGCTGCGACGGTAACAACCTCGCCGCCGCCGGGCTGCCCAACGTCGACACCCTGGGCGTGGTCGGCGGCGGTATCCACAGCGACAGCGAATACATGGAGATCGACTCCCTGGTCGAGCGTGCCGGGCTGGTGGGCAGCCTGCTGGTGGCGCTCGCGACGGGGGACGCGGCGTTTCCGGAGGGCGGCGATGCACGTGATCCGGCCGGTCCGTGAGACCGATATCGATGTCCTCTGCGAGCTGGTGACGGGCACCGGCGTGGGCATGACCTCGCTGCCCCGGGACCGCGATTCCCTGGCGCGGCGGGTGCAGACGTCGCTGGAAACCGTCGAGGCCGGGCCGGCGCGGCTGGCCGATGCTGAGCGGGCGCTGCTGTTCGTGCTCGAGAACCTGGACACCGGCGCCGTGGTCGGCACCACCGGTCTGCACACCGGCATCGGCCTGAGCGAGCCGTTCTACAGCTATCGGGTGAGCACGGTGGTGCATGCCTCGCCGACCCTGGGCGTGCACCGGGTCATCCCCACGCTGTACCTCAACAACGACTACACCGGTGGCACCGAGGTGGGCTCGCTGTTCCTGCACGCCGGCCACCGCGGCGGCGGCCTCGGGCGGCTGCTGTCGCGCTCGCGGCTGCTGCTGCTTGCCAACCACCGCGAGCACTTCCCGGAGAAGGTGATCGCGGAGATGCGCGGTGTCACCGACGCCCGCGGCCGTTCGCCGTTCTGGGACGGCCTCGGCCGGCACTTCTTCTCCATGCCCTTCCGCCGGGCGGACTACCTCACCGGCACCCGGGGCAAACGCTTCATCGCGGAGCTCATGCCGCGCAATCCGATCTACGTCCCCCTGCTGCCGACGGCGGCGCAGGAGGTCATCGGCGAGGTCCACCCGGATACCCGCCGGGCCCGGACGCTGCTGGAGGCGGAGGGTTTCCACTACGAGGGTTACGTGGACATCTTCGACGGCGGCGCGACCCTGGAGGCGCGTATCGGCGGCATCGACGCCGTGATACGCAGCCGGGCCCTGCGCCTGACCCCGGGGCAGCCGGCGGCGGGCAGTCCCCAGTGCCTGGTGGCGACCATGCGCTGGTCCGCCTTCCGCTGTGTGCTCGCGCCGCTGGAGGTGCGTGGCAACGAGGCAGTGGTCGACGAGGCGGTGGCCGGGGCACTGGCGGTGCCGTCGGGGGAGACGGTCCGCGCGGTGCCGGTGGACCCGGATGCGCGGCACATGCACTGGCTCGGGAGGGCACTGGATGAGTGACGCGTCGCTGTATATCGACGGGGCCTGGACGGCCGGACGGGGCGAGGCGGTCACCTCGCTGGACCCCGCCACCGGCGAGGCCTGCTGGCAGGGGAGGGGCGCAGACGCCGCCCAGGTCGATGAGGCGGTGGCTGCCGCGCGTGGCGCCTTCCCGGCGTGGGCACGGCTGTCCGTGGACGAGCGCACCGGAGTCGTGGAGCGCTTCGCCGCGATGCTGCGCGAGCGCCGGGAGTCGCTGGCGGGGGTGATCGCCGAGGACACCGGCAAGCCCCTGTGGGAGGCCCGCGGCGAGGTCGACGCGATGATCGCCAAGGTCGCGATCTCGCGCCAGGCGCGGGACGAACGTACCGGCGAGCGCGTGCTCGCCGAGTCCCCGGTGCGCGCCGAGCTGCGCCATTGCCCCCACGGCGTGATGGCGGTGTTCGGGCCGTTCAACTTCCCCGGGCACCTGCCCAACGGGCACATCGTGCCGGCCCTTCTGGCCGGCAACACCGTGGTCTTCAAGCCCAGCGAACAGGCCCCGGCGGTGGCGGAGGCCACCGTGCACGCCTGGGTCGAGGCGGGCCTGCCGGCCGGCGTGATGAATCTGGTGCAGGGCGGTGCCGACACCGGCCGGGCGCTCGCCTCGGCGCGGGGGATCGACGGGCTGCTGTTCACCGGCAGCGAGGCCACGGGGCTGGCCCTCCATGAGGGCCTTGCCCGTCAGCCGCAGAAGATCCTGGCCCTGGAGATGGGCGGCAACAACCCGCTGGTGGTGCTCCCGGGGGCCGATCCGCGGGCGGCGGCGCTGCTCACGCTGCAGTCGGCCTTCGCCACCGCCGGCCAGCGCTGCAGCTGCGCCCGGCGGCTCTACCTGCCACGGGGCAGGGAAGGCGACCGGCTGCTGGAGGCACTGACCGGGGCGGCCCGTGCGCTGCGGGTGGGCGATTGCGACGACGATCCCGAGGTGTTCATGGGGCCGGTGATCAGCGACGCGGCAGCGCGCGTCCTCGTCCACGCCCAGGAGCGTCTGGCCGCCCTGGGCGGCCGGGTGATCGAGCCGCTCGCCCACCTGCGCGAGGGCACCGGTCGGGTGCGCCCGGGACTGGTGGACGTGGAGGGCATCGACGTCCCGGACGAGGAGTGGTTCGGCCCGCTGCTGCGGGTGAGCCGGCACGACGGGCTCGACGACGCCATCGCCCGCTGCAACGACACCCGTTTCGGCCTGTCTGCCGGGCTTATCGGTGGCGACGCGGCGGCGTTCGAGCGCTTCCGCAGCGAGGTCCGGGCCGGCGTGGTGAACTGGAACCGGCCGCTGACCGGGGCGAGCTCGGCGGCACCGTTCGGCGGCGTGGGCGTGAGCGGCAATCATCGCCCGGGCGCCTACTATGCCGCGGACTACTGTGCCTATCCGGTGGCCTCGCTGATGACCGAGGCACCGGCGCTGCCGGAGACGCTGCCTCCCGGGGTGACGCTGTGACCGCACGGGAGGTGAATTTCGACGGCCTCGTGGGGCCGACCCACAACTATGCCGGACTCGCCCGGGGGAATATCGCCTCGATGCGCCATGCCGGGCTCGTGGCCAACCCCCGGGAGGCGGCGCTGCAGGGCCTGGAGAAGATGCGCGCGCTGGCCGACCTCGGTGTCGCCCAGGCGGTGCTGCCGCCCCACGAGCGCCCCTGCCTGTCCCTGCTGCGCGGTGTCGGTTTCACCGGTGATGACGCCCGGGTGCTCGAGCGCGCGGCCGCCGATGCCCCGCGGCTGCTCGCCGCCGCGAGCTCGGCGGCGGCGATGTGGACCGCCAACGCGGCCACCGTCTCGCCCTCGGCGGACACCGCCGACGCCCGGGTGCACTTTACCCCGGCGAACCTGGTGAGCCAGCTCCACCGCAGCATCGAGGCGCCGACCACGGCGCGGGTGCTGCGCGCGATCTTCCCCGCGGGGCCCCGGTTCGCGCATCACGAGCCGCTGCCCGCCACGCCCGGCCTGGGCGACGAGGGCGCGGCCAACCACACGCGTTTTGCCGGCACCCCTGGTGCCCCCGGCGTCTCTCTGTTCGTCTTCGGCGGCGACGGCCAGGCCGGGCCGCAGCGCTATCCGGCACGCCAGGCCCGGGCGGCGAGCGAGGCGGTGGCCCGCCTGCACGGCCTCGATCCGGCCCGCGTGGTCTTCGCCCGCCAGGACCCGAAGGCCATCGATGCCGGCGTGTTCCACAACGACGTGATCGCCGTCGGCCACGAGCGGCTGCTGTTCGCCCACGAGCGGGCCTTCGCCGAGCACGACGCCGTGCTGGAACGCCTTGCCGGGGCGGTGCCCGGGCTCGATGTGGTGGAGGTCCCGGAGCGGGACGTGCCCCTGGCGGATGCGGTGGCGTCGTACCTGTTCAACAGCCAGATCGTGACCACCGGGGCGGGGGAGCGCGCGCTCGTCGTGCCGGAGTCCTGCCGGCGGGTGCCGTCGGTGGCGGCCTACCTGGCCCGCTGCGAGGCCCACGGCGCACCGTTCGCCCGGGTCGTCTACCGCGACGTCCACCAGAGCATGCGCAACGGCGGCGGACCCGCCTGCCTGCGGCTGCGGGTGGTGCTCACCGACGAGGAGGCCGCGGCGTGCGCGCCGGGCGTATGGCTGGACGCCGACCGCCACGGGCGCCTCGCCGACTGGGTCCGCCGGCACTACCGGGACCGCCTCGCCCCCGCCGACCTGGCGGACCCGCAGCTGCTCACGGAGTCCCGCGCGGCGCTGGACGAGTTGACGCGGCTGCTCGGGCTCGGCAGCGTTTACGCCTTCCAGCGCGCCGGCGCATGAGTCCCCCCGATCAGCAACGAGGAGTCCAATGACCACATCGCATCCCGATCGCGCGTTCTACGACACCGTCATGGTGCCCAACTACAACCCCGCCGGGGTGATCCCGGTGCGCGGGGAAGGCTCCCGCGTGTGGGACCAGCAGGGCCGGGAGTACCTGGACCTGGCCGGCGGCATCGCCGTGACCGCGCTCGGCCATGCCCACCCGAGGCTGGTGGCCGCGCTCACCGGCCAGGCCGGGCGGCTGTGGCACGTCGCCAACGTGTTCGCCACCGAGCCGGCGATGACCCTGGCGGGCCGGCTCACGGAGCTGACCTTCGCCGACCGGGTGTTCTTCGCCAACTCCGGCGCCGAGGCCAACGAGGCGGCCCTCAAGCTCGCGCGCCGCTATGCCTACGACCGCGGCGAGACCGCGCGCACGGAGATCATCGCCTTCGAGCAGGGCTTTCACGGGCGCACGCTGTTCACCGTCACCGCCGGCGGCCAGCCCAAGTACACCGAGGGGTTCGGACCGTTGCCGGGAGACATCCGCCATGTGCCCTACAACGATATCGCCGCGCTGGAGGCCGCGGTCTCCTCGCGCACCTGCGCGGTGCTGGTCGAGCCGGTGCAGGGCGAGGGCGGCGTGACCCCCGCGGACGCGGAATTCCTCGCCGCGGCCCGCCGGGTCTGCGACGAGCACGGTGCGCTGCTGATCTTCGACGAGGTCCAGACCGGCGTCGGGCGCACCGGCGATCTCTACGCGTACATGGGCTATGGCGTGGAGCCCGACATCCTCACCACCGCCAAGGCGCTGGGCAACGGCATCCCGATCTCCGCGATGCTCACCCGCGAGGCGGTGGCGCAGGTCTTCCAGCCGGGGACCCACGGCAGCACCTATGGCGGCAACCCGCTCGCCTGCGCGGTAGCCGCGGAGGTGATCGATATCGTCTCCCAGCCGGACGTCCTCGCCGGGGTGCGTGAGCGCGGCGAGCGGTTGCGGGCCGGGCTGGAGCGCATCAACGCCGCCCACGGCTGTTTCGCGGAGATCCGCGGCCGCGGGCTGCTCGTCGGTGCGCAGCTGGTGCCGGAGTGGGCCGGACGCGCGCGGGATATCCTCCGGGCGGCCCTGGACGAGGGCGTGCTCACGCTGATCGCCGGGCCGGACGTCGTGCGGCTCGCTCCGTCGCTGATCATCCCGGAGGCCGAGGTGGACGAGGCCCTGGTCCGCCTGGAGCGCGCCGTCGCGCGGGTGGCCGGGGCCTGACGCGGCCGTGCCGCTGGTATAGTAGTCGTCTGAACGGCTTGCGCGAGGGCGTCATGGAATATCTTCCGGAGTTCCTTACGGTGGCGACGGTCCATCTGCTGGCGGTGGCCAGCCCCGGTCCGGATTTCGCCGTGGTCGTGCGCGAGAGCGTCGGCCACGGCCGCCGTCTGGGGGTGCTCACCAGCCTCGGCGTGGGCACGGGCATCCTGGTGCACGTCGCCTACTCGCTGCTCGGCATCGGGCTGATCGTCTCCCAGTCGATCCTTGCGTTCACGCTGATGAAGTATCTCGGCGCGGCCTACCTGGTATGGCTCGGCGTGCGCGCGCTACGCGCCCGTCCCGCGGACGCGGCGACGGATTCGGTCGTCGCGCGGCGGGCTGCACCGGCGGCGCACCGGGCGTTCGTTACCGGCTTTCTCACCAACGGCCTCAACCCCAAGGCCACGCTGTTCTTCCTCTCGCTGTTCTCGGTGGTGATCAGCGCGGACACGCCGCTGGCTCTGCAGGTCGCCTACGGCGGATACATGGCGGTGGCGACGGCGGCGTGGTTCTCGCTGCTGGCCGTGGCCTTCGGTCATGCCCGGGTGCGTGCCGGCTTCGCCCGGCTCGGCCACTGGTTCGAGCGCATCATCGGGGGTGTGCTGATCGCCCTCGGGGTGAGCATCGCGGCCGCGGGGGCGCGCCGGGTGTGAGCGGGGCGGATGACGGGATCCTCGTGCTCGCCACCGGTGGTACCTTCGACAAGGTCTACGCCGACGCCCTGAGCGAGTTCCGCGTGGGCGAGCCGCAGGCGCCGGGGATCCTCGAGCAGGCCAGGGTGGATGTCGCCTGGCGGGTGGAGGCCGTCCTGGCGAAGGACAGCCTGGAGCTCACCGACGCCGACCGCCGGGCGCTGCGCGCGCGTGTCGAGGCCTCCGGTGCCCGCCGGGTGATCATCACCCATGGCACCGACACCATGGCGGAGACCGCCGAGGCCCTGGCGGGCGGTGACGGGCGCACCATCGTGCTGGTCGGCGCGATGCAGCCGGCGCGCATGCGCGAGACCGATGCGCCGTTCAACCTGGGCTTCGCGCTGGCGGCGGTGCAGCTGCTCGTCCCGGGAGTCTATATCGCCATGAACGGCCGCGTGTTCGAGGCCGGGCGGGTCCGCAAGGACCGCCGTGCCGGCCGTTTCGAGGCCACGCCGCCCCGGGGCTGATCCGCCGGGGCCGGCGATGGTCCCGCCTTCCCGGTATCCGATGACAGAGGAGTCGCGACGGTGGAATGGGCCGTTGCCCCGGAGTTCTATCTGCTGCTGGCCGCGGTGGGCTTCGCCGCCGGCTGGCTCGACGCCATTGCCGGCGGGGGCGGCCTGATTGCGCTGCCGGCACTGCTGCTGAGCGGCGTGCCACCGCTCAACGCCCTGGCGACCAACAAGCTCCAGGGCACGATGGGGGCGTTCACCGCGGCGGCGAGCTATGTCCGCCAGGGCTGGGTGGACCTGTCCTGGGCGCGGGGGCTGATCGTCGCGTCGTTCGTCGGCGCGGGGGCGGGTACGCTGCTCGTACAGTACATGGACAATGACGTCGTGGAGCGGCTCCTGCCGCTGCTGCTCGTGGTGATGGTGCTCTACTTCGCCTTCTCGCCGCGGCTCGGCGATCTGGAGAGCGAGCCCCGGATGGGGCGGCTGGGCTACGGGCTCACGGCGGCGCCGGCCATCGGCTTCTACGACGGCTTCTTCGGCCCGGGCACGGGCTCGTTCTTCACCGCCTCGGCGGTAGCGCTCCTCGGTGCCAGCGCCCGCCGTGCGGTGGCGCTCACCAAGGTGCTGAACGTCACCAGCAATATCGCCTCGATGATCCTGTTCATCAGCGGCGGCTATGTCCTCTGGGGCGTGGGCGCGGCGATGATCGTCGGTCAGCTCGCCGGTGCGGTGCTGGGCGCGCGCATGGCGATCCGGGGCGGCGTGGCGCTGATCCGCCCGCTGGTGGTGCTGGTCTGTCTCGCTATGCTCGCGCGCATCGTCTGGGCGCGTTTCCTCTGAGCAACCCCGTCGCCGGAGCGTACGGTTCCGGCCGCTGCCGGTAGCCGTTAGGCTGGCACCTTTCGATCAGCCCGCATGTCTTATCGGATCGCCCTGCGATCGGCGCGGCGTGGCGGATGCCGGTGTTCACGCATCGGCACGCGCGGGCGGCCCGCCGGTGATCGGGGCCATTCGGCCGGGGTGACGGATGCGGGCCGGAGGAGGGCGGAATGCGCATCTCGGCGAGATGGCTGGGACGGCTGATGAATCTCTGGCCGCCGTTTCTGGGTGCCGGCATACGCGTGCGCGAGATCACCCCCGACTGGCGGCGGGCGGTGGTAGCGCTGCATCACCGGCGCTGGACCAGCAATTATGTTGGAACGCACTTCGGCGGCAGCCTGTTCGCCATGACGGATCCGTTCTACATGCTGTTGCTCCTGCACAGCCTGGGATCGCG
>NZ_WNXE01001050.1:0-569 GCF_010993615.1 Arhodomonas sp. KWT
GGATGACGGACAACGTCACGCACGGCGAGCAGCCGGGGCACATAGGCCTCGGTCTGTGCGGGCAGATCCAGGTGCCAGAAATCGGTGGGCTCGCCGCGGCGCTCGTTGCGTCGTACGGCCCGCTGCACCGTGCCCTCGCCGGCATTGTATGCAGCGATGGCGAGCAGCCAGTCGCCGTCGAAGAATTCGTTGAGGTAGGCGAAGTAGTCCAGGGCTGCCTTGGTGGCGGCGACCGTGTCGCGGCGGCCGTCGTACCACCAGTCCCGACGCAGACCGAAATGCTTGGCCGTGCCGGGCACGAACTGCCACAGCCCCGCGGCGTGGCCGTGGGAATAGGCGAACGGCTTGTAGGCGCTCTCCACCACCGGAATCAGCGCCAGCTCCATGGGCAGGCCGCGCTGGCGGATGCGCTCGACGATGTAGGGGAGGTACGGCCGGGAGCGCTCGGCCACCCGCGCGAGGTACTGCGGGTCGCCGGTGTAGTGATCGATCTGCTCGGCAATGGCCGGGGATTCCGGCTCCGGCAGGCGGAAGCCGTCGCGCAGTGTCCGCCAGATGCCGTCCGGGCC
>NZ_WNXE01001051.1:0-569 GCF_010993615.1 Arhodomonas sp. KWT
GGCACGCCGATCACCGCGCACTCGGCGACGGCCTCGTGGGAGAGCAGGGCGTTCTCGACCTCGGGCCCGGAGATGTTGTAGCCCGCGGAGACGATCATGTCATCGGAGCGGGCGACGTACCAGAGGTAGCCGTCCGCGTCGCGGCGGAAGGTGTCGCCGGTGATGTTCCAGCCGTCCTGCACGTAGCGGGCCTGGCGTTCGTCGTCGAGATAGCGGCAGCCCGTGGGGCCGCGCACGGCGAGGCGTCCGGGGGTGTTCTCCGGTGCCTCGTTGCCGTCGTCGTCGAGGATACGGACCTCGTAGCCGGGCACCGGCCGGCCGGTGCTGCCGGGGCGGATGTCCTCCTCGCGGGCGGAGATGAAGATGTGCAGCATCTCGGTGGCGCCGATGCCGTCGATCAGCCGCAGCCCGAGCTTTTCGTGGACGTCGTGCCAGGTCGCGGCGGGCAGGTGCTCGCCGGCGGACACTCCCTTGTGCCAGCTCGCGAGATCGAAGCGTCCCGCCTCGGCGGCCATCGCGCGGTAGGCCGTGGGGGCGGTGAACACCACGCTCACGCGATGGCGCTCGAT
>NZ_WNXE01001052.1:0-567 GCF_010993615.1 Arhodomonas sp. KWT
CCGGTGAACCCGGGGCACGAGACCATCCTCGGCGAGACCAGCTATCCGGACCTGCGCTCGATCCCGGAGCCGGTGGACATGGTCGACGTCTTCCGCCGTCCGGACCAGGTGGCGGCGGTGGTGGAAGACGCCATCGCCATCGGCGCGCCCTCGCTGTGGCTGCAGCTCGGCGTGATCGACGAGGCGGCGGCGCAGCGCGCCCGCGACGCCGGCCTCACCGTGGTGATGGACCGCTGCCTGAAGATCGAGCACGCCCGCCTGATCGGCGACGGCTGAGGCCGCTCAGCCCCGGGGCCGGTCCGCCCGGATGTGCGCCCCGGCGTCCAGCGTGGCCGGGTCGAGGGCGTATAGCGCGTCGATGAAGTGCACCGCGAAGCTGCCAGGGCCGGCGGCGCGCTCCCCGGCGTTTTCCCCGGCGACGGCGAAGCCGGCGAGGGCGGCGGCGGTATCCTCCAGGGGCATGCCGCCGGCGGCCACGAAGGCCGCCACCACGCCGGTGAGTGCACAGCCCATGGCGGTGACCCGCGGCATCATCGCGTGGCCGTTGGCGATGCGCAGGGCACGGAC
>NZ_WNXE01001053.1:0-567 GCF_010993615.1 Arhodomonas sp. KWT
GCCGTGGACCTGGCGGCGGACAAGCGGGGCTTCGCCCTGGAACTGGGGGCGACCCATGCCGTCGACCCGAACGCGCCGGATGCGGTCGCGGAGCTCCGCGAGCTGAGCGGGGGCGGTGTGGATCTGGCCGTGGAGGTCGCCGGTGCCGCGCCGGCGCTCAGGTTCGCCTACGACGTCACCCGCCGGGGCGGCACCACCGTCACCGCGGGGCTGCCGAATCCCAAGGCGGAGCTGACGATCCCCGCGGTGTCGCTGACCGCGAATGAGCACACCCTCAAAGGGTCCTATGTCGGCTCCTGCGTGCCGGTGCGCGACATCCCCCGGTTTGCCCGGATGATGCTTCAGGGGCAGCTGCCCATCGAGCGGCTGATGACCCATCGCCTGGGCCTGGATGAGCTCAACGAGGGTTTCGAGCGGCTCGCCGCTGGCGAGGCGATCCGTCAGGTGGTGATCTTCGACTAGGGCCGGTGATCGTGAACCCCCTCTCCCCAGCCCCTCTCCCGTGAAGGGAGAGGGGCCCGGAGCGTGGGCCGGCAAGGTCACAGGCCGTAGCCCCTCACCCGTGAA
>NZ_WNXE01001054.1:0-566 GCF_010993615.1 Arhodomonas sp. KWT
GTGATCTTGCGCACCCGGTTGATCCGCCGTTCGGCGTTGGTGAAGGTGCCGTCCTTCTCCAGGAAGGTCGAGCCCGGTAGGAAGACATGCGCGTAACGTGCGGTTTCATTGAGGAAAAGGTCCTGGATGATAACGCACTCCATGCCCTCCAGGCCGGCGGCGATGTGGCGGACGTTGGGGTCGGACTGAAGGATGTCCTCGCCCTGGATGTAGAGCCCCTTGAACGCGTCGCCGGTGGCCGCGTCGATCATGTTGGGGATCCGCATCCCCGGCTCGGTGTCGAGGGTGACGCCCCACTCGCGCTCGAAGATCCCCCGCACGCCTGCGTCGGCGATGTGGCGGTAGCCCGGCAGCTCGTGGGGGAAGGAGCCCATGTCGCAGGAGCCCTGGACGTTGTTCTGCCCGCGCAGCGGGTTCACGCCCACGCCCTCGCGGCCGATGTTGCCGGTGGCCATGGCGAGGTTGGCCATGCCCATGACCATGGTCGAGCCCTGGCTGTGCTCGGTCACCCCGAGGCCGTAGTAGATCGCGGCGTTCCCGCCGGTGGCATAGAGCCGGGCGGCGGC
>NZ_WNXE01001055.1:0-565 GCF_010993615.1 Arhodomonas sp. KWT
GGCGCATGACCTCGGCCACGTGCTGGAGCACGCGGTCGCCGCTCTGGTGGCCGTGGTCGTCGTTGATGCGCTTGAAGTGGTCGATGTCGAGCATGACCAGCGAGAAGCCCTGCCGCGGCCGGCCGCCGGACCACTGGCGTTGCAGCGAGCGGGTCAGCACCCGGCGGTTGATCAGGCCGGTGAGTGGATCACGGGTGGATTCGCGGTACAGGCGCAGCAGCATCCATAGCTGGCCGGCCTGTACCCAGAGGGTGATGCCGGCGACGAAGGCGAGCATCCACAGGGTGTTGAGCGTGGCGATGCTGGTCAGCGTCCCGCGCGTGAGCTCGACGACCAGGTGCATGCCCAGGGTGATGGCGATCAGGCCCACGCCGGTCACCAGGGTCACCGGGAACAGTGCCGTAAGCCCGATGAGCACGAACGGCAGTGCCTCGTAGCCGCCGATGGCCGCCGCCGTGCGCAGCCCGCTGCCATGCAGCCCCATGACCACGGCATAGAACACGGCAATGGCGAACACGCTCGCCGCGATCAGTCCCAGTATCCGCCGGTAATTGCCGCGGACCGG
>NZ_WNXE01001056.1:0-564 GCF_010993615.1 Arhodomonas sp. KWT
GGCGGCGGAGGCGGCTGGCGCGGACGCGGTGGTCGCACAGGGTATCGAGGCGGGCGGGCACCGGGGCAATTTCGACGCCGGAGAGGACGAGGCCCTGGGGCTCATGCCTCTGGTGAGACGGCTTGTCGCGCGGCTGTCCGTGCCGGTGATCGCCTCGGGCGGGATTATGGACGGTCCGGGTATACGCGCCGTGCTCGCGCTAGGTGCCGTAGGGGCCCAGCTCGGCACCGCCTTCATCCCGTGTCCCGAATCCGCGGCGACGGCGGCCCACCGAACGGCGCTGCGGAGTGATTCCGCGGCGCGCACGGCCGTTACCCGGGCGATATCCGGGCGTCCGGCACGGGGGGTTGCCGGTGTTTTCCAGGATGAGATCGGGCGTTGCGACGACGACAGCGTCCCCGATTACCCGCTGGCCTACGATGCGGCCAAACAGCTCCATGCGGCCGCGAGGGCGGCGGGGAGCACAGCCTATTCCCCCAACTGGGCGGGACAGGGCGCGCCGCTGTGCCGGGAGATGCCGGCGGGGGTACTGGTTGCCCGGCTTGTACAGGAGCTGTTAACGGC
>NZ_WNXE01001057.1:0-564 GCF_010993615.1 Arhodomonas sp. KWT
GGGCCTTCCTCCCACGCGCCTTCGTCCTGGGTGGAATCCGTCATAATCCGTTCCCCCTCCAATGCGTCGCATGGCCCTTAGTGCGGCAGTGTACCCGCCCGCGGCGGCGGAGTTCGAATAACGACCTTGATTTGCGGTGGCGTCGATCCCACCCGGGCAGAGAGACGGTAGTCCCATTCACCCCATCAAGGAGCCAGCGATGAGCGAATTACTGGCCGGCAAGCGCGTTTGCCTGCTCGCCGAGGACGAGTTCGAGGACATCGAGCTGCTCTATCCGCTGCACCGCTTCGCCGAGGAAGGCGCTGAGGTCATCGTCGTGGGGCCGCGCAAGGCGACCTATACCGGCAAGCACGGCTGCACCGTGGAGGCCCACATCGCGTCGGCGGAAGCGGCGAGCCAGGATTTCGACATCGTCGTCGTGCCCGGGGGCTATGCACCGGACCGCATGCGCCGCCACCGCGAGATGCTGGAGATCGTGCGCCGGGCGGATACGGAGGGCCACGTGGTCGCCGCCATCTGTCACGCGCCCTGGGTGCTGATTTCCGCACGGGTCGTGGCGGACCG
>NZ_WNXE01001058.1:0-563 GCF_010993615.1 Arhodomonas sp. KWT
CGCTTGGCCGAGTCGCTACCCGGCGGCAGCTCGCTCAGCAGGCGCTGCCACAGCGAACGCGCCCGGCCGGCCTCCCCGGCCTGGACCGCGGCGAGCCCGGCGAACCAGAGGGCGTCCGGATGGGCCGGGGCCTGCTTCAGGGCCTGCTCCAGGAGCTTGCGGGGCTCACCGGTAAGCCCCGTCTCACCGTTCGCCATGGCAAGCGCCCGGGCCCGGTCGACGAGGAGGTCGGGCTGACGCCCGGCGGTCTCCATCAGCCGGGCGAGCACCCGGGCGGCGTCGGCGGGGCGGTCCACGGCGAGGTAGGCCCGGGCGAGCATGCGCCCGGACTCAACGTCGCCGGGGTCGTCCTCGAAGCGCTGCTGGAGCTCGCCGAGGTTGTCACGGATGAACTTTCGCTGCTCCTCGAGGCTGCCGCTCTGGGCGATACGCTCGGCCTGCGTCCCCGTCGTCGGCAGCACGGTCTGCGGCGAGCCGACCACGAGGTAGACACCCAGGGCAACCACCGGTACGGCCAGGCCGGCGGCAACCGACATCCAGCGTCCGCCACCGCTGCCCTGCTC
>NZ_WNXE01001059.1:0-563 GCF_010993615.1 Arhodomonas sp. KWT
CGCGTGCCCCACGAGGCCGGCGGCCACGTGGACCTCGTGCGCTGCCCCATCCGCATGAGCGCCACGCCGCCGCGCACCGCCGCCGCACCGCCGCAGCTCGGCGAGCACACCCGCGCCGTGCTCGCCGACGAGCTCGGCCTGGACGACGCCGCCATCGCCCGGCTGGTGGAGGCGGGCATCGTCCAGGGCTGATCCCGCGCTGTCGCCCCTGCGGGGATTAACTAATCTTCTCAGAGGTTTTCTCCTGTGTCAGAGCGCCAGAGCGGTTTGGGGGCAAGGCGCGCTCGCGCCGGCGTGGCCGGGTCACGTCAAGCGAACGCAACGCCGCCGCCGGGCCGCTCTGGCGCTCCCTTCGGGCCGGACTGTGCGCCGATGGGGCTGAGTTGCTCGTCGCTTATGTAGCCCGGCTACACCACGCGCTTCGCGCCTTGCCCCATCGGCGCACAGTCCGGCTGACGCAGGAGAAAACCTCTGAGAAGATTAGCAATACGAGTGGGGCGGGCAGGACGATAGGGAGGTGCCATGGGCGGCGCACGCATCGGGCTGGCGCTCCAGGGCGGCGG
>NZ_WNXE01000105.1:0-10530 GCF_010993615.1 Arhodomonas sp. KWT
AGAAAGCTCCTCCACCTCATCCACGGCGTGCTCAAGTCCGGCAAATCCTTCGATCCCAACATCCCCTTGCAAGCACACGGGTAAGACGGTATCTACGCGCCGTCATTGCGTGGCCTCGCGGTTCCCGCCCGCCTGTGAAAGAGAATCAGACTCTCGTGCAAATAATAATAACGATGGGTAAGGCCATGCGGCTTGCCGACCGGTAGCGTAGTCAATCACGTGCCCGGCCCGACCCGGTGTCCGGGTGCCAGGTGCCGGAATCACCGCGAACAACGACTACGAATGACGGAGGAGAGCATGGCGAACCATCGCAAACGGTTCCTTGTGGGCGCGCTACTCATGGCGTTCTGCGCCACGGCCGCCGCCAAGGAGTTCAAGCTGGGACTGATCGTCCCCGAGTCCCACGCCTGGTCCCAGGCGGCCAAGCGCATGGGTGAGGCGCTGGAGGAGCGCTCCGACGGCCGGCTGTCGGTCAGCATCTTCCCATCCGGCCAGCTCGGCGACGAGTCGCAGATGATGCAGCAGCTGCAGACCGGTGCCCTGGACATGGCCTTCCTTACAGTGGCCGAGGTCTCCAATCGCGTCGATGACTTCGGTGCGCTGTACGCCCCCTACCTGGCCAAGAACGTCAGCGAGGCGGACACCCTGCTGCACGCCAAGACGGCCCAGGGGCTGCTCGACCAGCTCCCGCGCAAGGCCGGCGTCGTGGGCATCGGCTACGGCATCGCCGCCATGCGGCTGATGCTGACCACCTACGAGGTCGACGACGTCTCCGATCTCGACGGCCACAAGATGCGGATCACGCCGTTCGAGCCCATCAAGGACTTCTACAACATCCTCGGTGCGGCCTCGACGCCGATGCCGCTGACCGATGTCTACGACGCCATGGCCAACGGCCAGGTGGACGGTGTGGATGCGGACATCGAGCTGGTCTGGAAGCTCCATCTCTACGACCACGCGGACACGCTGCTGTACTCCAACCACATGATGTTCCCGATGGTCGGCCTCGTCTCCGGCCGGGTCTGGGCAGGCATGGACAAGAAGGACCGCAAGCTCGTGCGCGAGACCATGTCCCAGTCGCTGGACGGTCTGTTCGACCGCTACACCGACGTCACCCAGGACATGCTCGACAAGGTCAAGAGCAAGGATGTGGAGATCCACCGCGTCGGGCCCGAGTTCTTCGGTGACAAGCTCGACGAGTGGGAGCAGCGCTGGCGCAAGAAGACGCCGGTGCTCGAAGAGCTGCGTGCGGACGCCGACCGGCTGCTTTGAGTATGGGGCTGGCACAGCAGCGTGACGGAGGTGGCGGCGCTGTCGCCGCCACCTCCGCCGGGGTCCGTGGCGACGGGGTCCCGATGGCGAGGCCCCGCGCGGCACTGAGGCGGCTGAGCGCCGCCCTGGGCTGGTTCGAGGCGCGTGCCTGTCAGACGCTGGCGGCGGCGCTGCCGCTGATGATCCTGGTGAATGTCGGCAGCCGCGCCATCGGGCAGCCGATCTTCTGGATGGACGAGCTGGCGATCTACACCATGGTGTGGCTGGCGATGTTCGGGCTCGCGCTGACCATCCACACCCGCGACGCGGTGTCGGTCACCCTGCTCCAGGACGTGGTGCCGGGGCCGTTACGCCGGTTCATGCGCGTGCTCTCCGACCTGATCGTAGTCGGCTTTGCCGCGGCGCTGGTCGTGCTCTCCTACCTCTGGTTCGACCCCATCACCTTCGCGCAGAGCGGCTTCGACGTGGCCGAGTTCTCCGCGCAGACGTTCAACTACATCTACCAGGAGCCCACGGCGACCCTCGGCATCTCCAAGACCTGGTTCTGGCTGATCGTGCCGCTGGTCGCGGTGACGACCCTCGTCCACGGGCTCGACAACCTCTGTGCGAGCGCCGCCGCCATGATCACCGGGCGGGACGACGCGGCGCCGGAGGCGGAGGACGCGCGGGCCGCCGCGCGGGAGTGACGTGATGGTTGCAGGTACCTTTCTCGCCCTGCTGTTTCTCGGTGTGCCTATCGCGGTGGTGCTTGCGGTGGCCGCGCTCGTGTACATCGGCGTGAGCGACAACGCCGTGCTCTACCTCTCCTATCCCCAGCAGTTCTTCGGCGGACTGGAGAAGTACGGACTGCTGGCGATTCCGCTGTTCATGCTCGTCGGCGAGCTCATGAACGAGGGCGGCATCACGCGCCGGCTGGTCTCGCTGGCCTCGGCGTTCATCGGTGCGGTGCGCGGCGGACTCGCCTACATCAACATCCTCGCCAACATGCTGCTCGCCTCCATCGTCGGCTCGGCGAACGCGCAGGTGGCGGTGATGTCGCAGGTCATGGTCCCGGAGATGCACAACAAGGGCTACGACCGCGGCTTCGCGACCGCCACCACGGCCGCGGGGGCGCTGCTCGCCCCGGTGATCCCGCCGTCCATGCTGTTCGTGATCTACGGTGTGCTCGCCCAGATCTCCATCGGCGACATGTTCATCGCCGGGATCATCCCGGGGCTGCTGATGGCGGTGGGCTTCATGGCCGTGATCGCCCTGCTCGGATTCGTTTACAACTATCCGCCCGGCGAGCGACTCACGCTCGCGGAGAAGGCACGCAACGTGGTCGCTGGCATACCGTCCATGCTCGTGCCCGCGGTGATCATCGGCGGCATCATCGGCGGGGTCACCACGCCCACCGAGGCCGCCGCCCTCGGTGCGGCGATGGCCGTGGTGGTGGGCAAGTACGCCCACGGCGAGATGCACTTCGAGCGCATGGGGCCGATGCTGCTGCGGGTGGCCACCAACACGGCGGTGGTGCTGGTGCTGGTCGCCGCGGCGAACGTATTCGGCTGGATCATCGTCTACGAACAGCTGCCGCAGGCGCTGACCGTCTACCTCCAGTCGCTGACCACCGATCCGTTCGTGTTCATGCTGCTGATCAACGTGCTGCTGCTGGCGGTGGGCACGGTCATCGACGGCATCGCCGCACTGATCATCCTGGTGCCGATCCTGCTGCCGGTGGCGCAGTCGACCTACGGCATCGATCCGTTCCACTTCGGCGTGGTCATCTGCATCAATCTCGTGCTCGGGCTGCTCACCCCGCCGGTGGGCGCGGCGCTGTACGTGGCCTCGCGGGTCACCGGTGTCAATCCCGGGGCGATTTTCAAGGCGCTGATGCCGTTCCTGCTGGTGACCGCCGGCGTGCTGGTCATGATCTCGTGGCAGCCGCGCCTCGTGACCTTCTTCATTCAGTGAGCGGCCGCGCCGGCCCCGCGGGGGCCGGCGCGGCCCCAGCCAGTCCTTATCGGGAGGAGATGACCCCATGAACAGACTCCAGGGCCGTGTCGCCATCGTCACCGGTGGTGCCCAGGGTATTGGTGCGGCGTACTGCCGTGCGCTCGCGGAGGAGGGCGCGGCCGTCGCCGTCGTGGACGTCCTGGACGGCGCCCGGGTGGCCGCGGAGATCGAGCAGGCCGGTGGCGAGGCGCTAGCGCTCACCGTCGACGTCGGTGACGAGCGCTCGGTGACGGAGATGATCGAGCGTGTCGACGCGCGCTTCGGGCGCATCGACATCCTGGTCAACAACGCCGCCATCTACGCCTCCCTCGACCTCAAGCCCTTCACGGACATCGACGTCGCCGAGTGGGACAAGGTCATGGCCGTGAACGTCCGCGGCCCGTTCCTGTGCGCCCGTGCCGTGGTGCCGGTGATGCGGCGCAACCAGTACGGCCGGATCATCAATATCGCCTCGGGCACGCCCTACAAGGGCACCCCCGGGATGCTGCACTACGTCACCTCCAAGGGCGCGACCATCGCCTTCACCCGCGCCCTTGCCCGGGAGGTCGGTGCCGACGGCATCTGCGTGAACACGCTCTCGCCGGGCCTGGTGCTGAGCGAGGGCGTGATGGAGAACGAGGAGCTCCGCGACACCCTCACCCAGCCGGTGCTCGCGAGCCGCTCGATCAAGCGCGACCAGCTCCCCGAGGACCTGCTCGGGCCGCTGATCTACCTCGCCAGCGAGGACTGCGCCTTCATGACCGGCCAGTCCCTGGTGGTCGACGGCGGCTCGGCGATGAACTGAACACCGCCCGGCGGCGGTGACGAACCCACATGGCCGCGGCGCTGCCGTGGTAACGGAGGAAACGATGGAAGAGACAGCCCGCCACTGGATCGACGGCGCCTGGACGCCGTCGCGCGACGGCGCCGAGGCGCAGAGCATGGACCCGGCCACCGGCCGGGCCATCGGGCGGTTCGCCGACGGTGGTGACGCCGAGGCGGGCGCGGCGATCGACAGCGCGTGGCAGGCGTTCTTTCACGGCGAGTGGGCGGCGAGCCCGCGGCGCCGCGCCCAGGTGCTGCTCGACTACGCCGATGCCCTGACGCAGCGGCGGGAGCCGCTCGCCGAGCTGCTCACTCGCGAGACCGGACGGTTGCTGCGCGCCTCGCGCGGGGAGATCAACGGTGCGATCTCGGAGCTGCGGTTCTATGCCGGGCTGGCCCGCACCGTGTTCGGCCGGGTCACCGAGGTGGAGCCCGGCGAATTCTCCCTGCTGACCCGCGAGCCCGCCGGCGTGGCGGGCATCATCGTGCCGTGGAATGCGCCGGCCATCCTGCTGGTGCGCTCGCTGGCACCGGCGATGGCGGCGGGCTGCACCAGCGTGATCAAGCTCGCGCCCCAGTCCTCGCTGTTCCAGACGGCCTTCCTGGCGCCGCTCTACGAGCAAACCGACCTGCCTGCGGGCGTGGTGAACTCGCTCTGCGGGACCGGCAGTGCCGCCGGCGAGCGGATGGTGGCCTCGCCCCGGGTGCACGTCATCAGCTTCACCGGCAGCAGCGCGGTGGGCAAGCGCATCATGGCCGCCTCCGCGGACACCATGAAGCGTCTCAACCTGGAGCTCGGCGGCAAGGCCCCGTGCGTGGTGTTCGACGATGTCGACGTCGACGCCGTCGCGCCCCGGCTGGCGGCCGCGGCGACCATTCTCTCCGGGCAGCAGTGCACTGCCGCGGACCGGGTGCTCGTCCACGAGAGCCGTGCCGCGCAGATGCGCGAGGCCCTGGCCGAGGCGATGACCTCGCTGGTGGTGGGCCCGGGCATGGACGAGGCGAGCCAGATGGGGCCGCTCATCGACCATGCCAGTCGCGACCGCGTCGCCGGTGTGGTCGAGGCGGCCGGACGTTACGGCGAGGTCATCGTGCGCGGCGGCATCCCCGACGGTCCCCTGGCCGACGGGGCCTTCCTCACGCCGAGCCTGATCGCGGTGAGCGACCTCGACGCGCCCATGGTCCAGGAGGAGTTCTTCGGTCCGGTGCTCAACCTCGAGACCTTCAGCGACGAGTCGGAGGCCGTGGCCCGCGCCAACGCGACGCCGTTCGGCCTGGCCGCGAGCGTGTGGACCGCCGACGCCGCCCGGGGCCGCCGCGTGGCCCGTGGCATCCGCAGCGGCACGGTGTGGATCAACGATCACAACAAGCTCTTCGCCGAGGCGGAGACCGGCGGCTTCGGCGAGAGCGGTGTGGGCCGGCTGCACGGCGCCGAGGCCATGGCCGAGTTCCTGGAGACCAAGCACATCCACGAGACCGTGGGACACGTCGAGCCCGCGCCGCTGCCCGGGCGCGAGCGCTGACCGCCGCGCCGGCCCGACGACCCGTTGGACGGGCGCGGTGAGCCGCGCCCCCCCTGGAGGAGGACAACCATGCCTGACGAGAACCGGCCCGTAACCGGCCTGCGCGACTGGCTGCGGCGGCTCGCGGACACCGACCGCCTGAGCGTGGCGCGCCCCGGCGTGCCGCTCACCTACCGCCTGGCCGCCATCGCCAAGCGCCTGGACGGCCGGCGGGCGACGGTCTTCCCGTCGCCGGACGGCCACCCCATCCCCGTGATCTCCGGGCTGGTCTCCTCCCGCGGCTGGATCGCCGAGGCCATGGGGGTGACGGAGTCCGACGTGCTCCAGCGCTTCGAGGACGCCGCGGCGTCCCCGCTGCCCTGGCGCGAGGTCACCGACGCGCCGGTGCAGGCCGAGGTCCACCGCGACGTGGACCTCACCCGCCAGCTGCCGGTGCCGACCCACAATGAGCACGACAGCGGCCCCTACATCACCGCCGGTCTGCTGATTGCGCGCAACCCGCGCACCGGGGTGCAGAACGTGTCCATCAACCGCTGCCAGATCAGCGGCCCGGACCGCATCGGCGTGCTGATCCTGCCCCGCCACGCCCACGCCTTCTACCAGATGGCGGAGGAGGCCGGCGACGCGCTGGAGGTGGCCGTGGTGGTGGGTGTCGACCCCATGACCCTGCTGGCGTCCCAGGCCATCGTGCCCATCGACCACGACGAGCTGGAGATCGCCGGGGCGCTGCGCGGTGAGCCGCTGGAGACGGTGAAGTGCGTGACCAACGACGTGCGCGTGCCGGCGGACGCCGAAATCGTCATCGAGGGCCGCCTGCTGCCGCAGGTCCGCGAGCCGGAGGGGCCGTTCGGCGAGTTCCCGCAGTACTACGGTCCCCGCGACGACCGCCACGTCATCGAGGTCGACGCGCTCACCCACCGTCGCGAGCCGCTGTTCCACACCATCGTCGGCGGCGGCCTGGAGCACCTGTGGCTCGGCGCGATCCCGCGGGAGGCGACCCTGCTCGCGCACCTGCGCCGCAGCTTCCCCGGGGTGGTGGACGTGCACCTGCCGGTGGGCGGCGTCTGCCGCTATCACCTGGTGGTGCAGCTCGACAAGCGCCAGGAGGGTGAGGCGAAGAACGTGATCATGGGGGCGTTTGCCGGCCACTACGACATCAAGCAGGTAGTGGTGGTGGACGGCGACGTCGACATCCACGACCCGGACGAGGTGCAGTGGGCCATCGCCACCCGTTTCCAGGCGGACCGCGACCTGGTGGTCGTGCCCGAGGCCCAGGGCTCCAAGCTCGACCCGTCCGCGCGCCACGGCGTCAGCGCGAAGATGGGCCTGGACGCCACGGTGCCGCTGGCGGCGGAGCCGTTCGAGTTCACCCGCATCCGCATCCCGGACGAGGACACCATCGACCCGGAGAGCTACATCGACGCCGACGGCCTGGACTGGCTGCGCGGGAGGCTCGACGGATGAGGACGAGCACGCCGGCGGAGCGCCCGCGCATGATCGTCGGCGTCACCGGTGCCTCGGGCACGGTCATCGGCATGCGTCTGCTCGAGCGCCTTCGCGCCCTGGAGGTGGACACCCACCTGGTGATGAGCCGGGCGGCACACCTGACCCTGCACCACGAGCTCGGGCTCAAGCCGGCGGCGATGCACGCCCTTGCCGACACCGTCCACCCGGTGGAGGACGTGGGCGCTGCCATCTCCAGCGGCTCGTTCCGCACCCTGGGCATGATCGTCGCCCCGTGCTCGATGAAGACCCTGGCCGAGATCGCCACCGGCGTGACCGGCAACCTGCTCAGCCGGGCGGCGGACGTCGTGCTCAAGGAGCGCCAGCGGCTGGTGCTGCTCGCCCGGGAGACACCGCTGCACGCGGTACACCTGCGCAACATGCTCACCGTCACCGAGATGGGCGGGATCGTGGTGCCGCCGGTGCCGGCGTTCTACAACGAGCCGCGCTCCATCGACGACATCCTCGAGCACATCGTCGGCCGGACCCTGGACCTGTTCGGCCTCGATACCGGCCGGGTGCGCCGCTGGGGCGGGGAAACGTCCGCGCCTCCCTAGCAGCGGGGCCGCGCGGGCACAACACAACGACGAGGAGGGGAGGAAATGAGCGAAAAACAGATGACGTTCCGCGAGGCATTCCGTGCCGATACCCCGTGGTGGTATCGCGGCGAAATGCATCTCGCCTTCACCCTGGTCTTCACCGTGGGTGTCATTGCCTATTGCGCCGTGCAGATCGAGGCGGCGACGGCCTGGGAGTGGCTGATCGTCGTGCCGATCTTCCTGTTCGGCAACTATATCGAGTGGGCCGCCCACCGCTACATCCTGCACCGCCCGGTGAAGGGGCTGCGGATGATCTACAAGCGCCACGTGATGACGCATCACCGCTTCTTCACCCACGACGACCTGAGCTATCACGGTCAGCGCGACTGGCGCGCGCTGCTGTTCCCGCCTTTCGCGCCGGTCATGTTCGTGCTCTCGGCGGTGCCCCTGGCGCTGGTGATCGACGCGCTGTGGTCGGCGAACGCCGCGTATATCGCGGTCATCACCATGGCGGGCTACTACCTCATGTACGAGGGCCTGCACACCCTCTCGCACATCGAGGACAGCCCGTTCCTCGACCGGCTGCCGCTGGTCAACACCGTGCGCCGGATGCACGTGATCCATCACCACCCGGCGCTGATGCAGAACCGCAACTTCAATCTCACCTTCCCCATCTGCGACGCCCTGTTCGGCACCAGCGATCTGGAGAAAGGACTCTGGGGGACGCTGTTCCACGGCATGGGCGACGAGGCCATGCGCGACGCGGATCGCGCCAAGTACGACAACTACCGCGGCGGCAAGGCGCCCTGGTCGGCACCCCGTGACGACGAGTCCGACGGGGGTACGGCCTGAGATCCGGACCGCACGCGAATCACACTGTGACGGAGGGACACACCATGAAACGCTGGATGACAGCCATCTCCGCGGCCGCGCTGATCGCGGCCTCGTCGTTCACCGCGGCGACCACCGCCACGGCCGCCGGGCTCAAGGATCCGGTCCAGCTGCGGGTCGCCTCGTTCCGCCAGGGCTCGAGCTGGTACGTCTATGGCGTGACCCTGGGCGAGCTGCTGCGCAAGGCCCTGCCCGAGGGCTCGCAGATCGACACGCCGCCGCTTGGCGGCGGCACCGCCAACCCGCTGCTGGTCGCCCGCGGCAAGGCGGACATCGGCCTGAGCTTCGCGGTGGTCAACCGCTGGGCGCGTGAGGGCTCGGAGCTGTTCGACGCCCCGCAGAGCGACCTGCGCACCCTCATGGGCGGCTTCGACCAGTACTACCTCGGCATGATCGCCAACCGGCCGGACGCCGCCGGCACGCTGAGCGGCTATGTCGACGAGCTCGGGCCGGAGAAGCGGATCATGCTGCTGCGCCGTGGCAGCTTCGGCTCCTACGCCGGCGAGCAGGTGCTCGGCGAGATCGGTGCCGGCGAGGACGCCGTCGCCGACGCCGGCGGCAGCTACACCTTCACCGACTTCTCCACGGTGAAGTCCGCGTTCCCCGCCGGGCGCACGGACCTGTTCATCCAGGTCATGACCCGCGGGCACCCGGCGATCACGGAGATCGCGGAGACCACCGATGTGACCTTCCTGGAGCCGGAGGACGACACGCTCGCCACCCTGCAGGAGAAGTACGGCTGGCAGGCCGCCACCCTCCAGCCCGGGGCCTTCCGCGGCCAGGACCAGGCGCTGCGGCTGCCCGGCACCACCACCAGCCTGGTGGTCTCGAAGGAGATGTCCGACGAGCTCGCCTACACCATCGTGAAGACCGTGTGCGAGAACCAGGACGCCTTCCGCGCGGGGCACAAGGCGCTCGCCGACTTCGACTGCGCCAGCGATGCGTGGCGGGCGGAGAACCTGGGGATGCCGCTGCACCCCGGGGCGAAGCGCTACTATCGCGAGCAGGGGTGGCTGGAGTGAGCCACCGCCGGTCCGACGCGGGGGTAGCTGACCCATGACCGCCAACGACGACGGCCGCCACGCGCCCGAATCCGGGCGCTGGCGGCGCCTGCTCACGCCGCCGGCGCTGCTGGCGCTCGCCTGGGCCGCCTTCCAGGTCGCGATCTACGTGTGGCCGGACATGGACCTGATGGTCCGGCGCTCCGGCCACGTGGCCTTCGCGACCTCGCTCGCGTTCCTGCTCGCGCCGGACGGCGGGCGCGCGTGGCGGCTGTGGCTCAACCGGGCGTTCGCCGCGCTCGCGCTGACGCCGCCGGTCTACCTGGCCCTGGAGCTGGAGCGCATCTACCAGCGCATCGTCCAGCTCGACCCGGTCCTTACTGGCGACCGCATCTTCGCCTGCCTGGCGGTAGTGCTGCTGCTGGAGGCGCTGCGGCGGCGCGCCGGGGCGGGCATGTTCGCCCTCGGCGTGGGCTTCATCGCCTACCAGCTGCTGGGGGCATACATCCCCGGGATCATCGGTCACAACATCTCCGGCTTCGACACCTTCGTGGAGCTGCTGCTGCTCACCGAGCGGGGACTGTTCGGCATCCCCACCGCGGTGTCCGCGGAGATCGTGTTCTACTTCATCCTCTTCGCCGCGGTGTTCGACGCCTACGGCGGAGGCCAGCTCATCATCGACCTGGCGATGCGGGTCACCGGCCGCCAGACCGGCGGCCCGGCCAAGGCCTCGGTGGTGGCCTCGGCGCTCACCGGCAGCGTCTCCGGCAGCGCCGTCGCCAACGTGATGAGCACCGGCATCTTCACCATCCCGCTGATGCGCCGGGTCGGCTACCCGGCGACGTTCGCCGCCGGGGTGGAGGCGGTGGCCTCCACCGGCGGACAGATCCTGCCGCCGGTCATGGGCGCGGGCGCCTTCATCATGGCGAACTTCCTCCAGATCCCCTACCAGGACGTGGTCCTGGCGGCGATCCTGCCGGCGCTGGCGTTCTTTGCGAGCCT
>NZ_WNXE01001060.1:0-562 GCF_010993615.1 Arhodomonas sp. KWT
GGGATCAACGCGATGTGCGCGGACGCCGTCCGGTTCATCCACGACAACGCCGCCCGGCTGGGGCTCGGCAGCGGGCCCCTGACCGTATCCGGCCACTCCGCCGGCGGCCAGATCGTGGCCCGGCTGCTCGCCGGCCGCACCGCCGGGGAGACCCCTATCGCCGGCGCACTCGCGATCTCCGGGGTCTTCGACCTGGCGCCGCTGATCGCCACCAGCATCAACGACGCCCTGGGCCTGGACGAGGCCGCCGCCCGCGCCTGCTCGCCGCTGTACGAGCTCCCGCCGCCGGCGGACGTGCCCCTGCGCCTGGCGGTGGGGGGCGCCGAGACCGCTGCCTTCCACGAGCAGAGCGAGGCCTACCGGCGCCACGCGGGCATCGACGCGCCGGTGACCACGCCGCCCGGGCGCAATCACTTCGACGTGCTGGAGGCGCTGTTCCTGGCCGACGGCGAGGCCTTCGGCGTCACCGCCGGACTGGCCGGCGTGGGGGATCACTCTTCCTCGTAACGGCTCTCCCACTGGTAGGCGTGGCGGACGATGGTCTCCAGGTCGTCGAAGGCGG
>NZ_WNXE01001061.1:0-561 GCF_010993615.1 Arhodomonas sp. KWT
ACTCCCGGCGCGTCCCGTTCTCGGGCAGGCCGTCCACGATGTCATGCGCCTCGCTGAACTGGCTCAACGCCTCCATGTGCGCCGCGCGGGCGAGCATCCGGTAGCCGGCACGCACGAAATACGGCAACGCCTCCTCCGCGTTCCCCGCCGCCGCGAGGTGCCGTGCCAGCACCTCCGGGGACTCCCGCCCGCTGTCCGGGTACCGCTCCCGCAGCACCTCGGCAATCCGGGCATGCGCCCTGCGCCGCTCGCTGTCGACCTGGCTCTCGTACACCGCCTCGCGGATGAGCGAGTGACGGAAACGGTACCGGCCGGGGGTCCGGGCCGTGGCGTTGAGCCGCTCCAGGAAACCGATTCCGATCAGGTGAGCGATGCCCCGCTCGAGGTCGTCACCGTCGAGGGTCGAGATGGCGGCGAGGCGCTCGCCGTCGAACTCGCGGCCGAGGGTCGCCGCGAGCTGGGCGAGCCCCCGGGCCTCGGCCAGGGCCTCCATCCGCCCGGCGAGCAGGTCCTGGAGCGTGGCGGGCACGTTCTCCGACGGCGCCCTGAGCCGGTAGTGAC
>NZ_WNXE01001062.1:0-560 GCF_010993615.1 Arhodomonas sp. KWT
CATTGGCGCCATTTCAACTTTAGGGAATGGAGCCGGTCAACGGGTCGCAGAGGCTGCCAGCAGGAGGGCACTGCCATGCGTCGGATCCTTCCCCTAGTGATCGCTATCGCGGCGTCCACGTCGCTTCTCGGGTGCGCTTCGCGGCCACCGACGCCCCCCACCAGTCCCGAGCAGGGCGAAGGCGCCCCGATGTCCTATGCCCCGGGCGAGCGCTATCACATCGGTCCGGATGACGAGCTCTCCGTCAACGTCTGGCGCAACCCCGATCTCTCCGTGGTCGTGCCCGTGCGTCCGGACGGGATGATATCGGTGCCCCTGGTCGGCGATGTTGCCGCCGGCGGGCACACCCCGGAGGAGGTCGCGAAGAGCATCCGCGAGGCCCTCGCCTACTACGTCCGCGAGCCGCAGGTGACGGTTGTGGTGACCGAGCTCAACAGCCACGAGTACCTCTCACGGGTACGTGTCACCGGTGCCGTCGAAGAGCCTGCCTCGGTGCCCTGGCGCCAGGGAATGACGGTGCTCGATCTCGTCCTCGAGGCTGGGGGCATGACCGAGTTCGC
>NZ_WNXE01001063.1:0-560 GCF_010993615.1 Arhodomonas sp. KWT
GGAAAGGCACCGGCGTCGCCGCCGCCCCCGACGGGCAGGCCCAGGAGATCGGCGGTGAGCGCGGTGCTCTCCGCCAGCATGACCGCACGCTCGATGGCGTTCTCCAGTTCCCGGACATTACCGGGCCACTGGTAGTTCCGGATCGCGCCGAGGGCATCGTCGCTCAGGCGCATGGGCGGGCGGTTGAGCCGCCGGCAGGCCTTCTCCAGGAGAAAGCGCGCGAGTGCCGGGATGTCCTCGCTGCGCTCGCGCAGCGGCGGCAGCCGGATCTCCATGACCTGGATGCGGAAGTAGAGGTCCTCGCGGAACGTCCCGTCGGCGACCATCGCCTCCAGGTCCCGGTGGGTGGCGGCCACCAGGCGGATGTCGACGCGGCTGGAGCGATCCGAGCCGACCCGGCGGATCTCGCCCTCCTGAAGGACGCGCAGCAGCCGGGCCTGGGCGGCGAGCGGCAGCTCGCCGATCTCGTCGAGGAACAGCGTACCGCCGTCGGCGGACTCCACCAGCCCGCGCCGGCGTCCCTCCGCGCCGGTGAATGCGCCCTTTTCGTGGCCGAACAG
>NZ_WNXE01001064.1:0-560 GCF_010993615.1 Arhodomonas sp. KWT
GCGCTGTGCGCGGAGGAGATGGAGACGCTGGCGGGCGACCTGCTCACCGGCGACGTGGCCGACGCCGGGCCGGCCCGTGAGGCGCTTATGGGGGCGATCCTCCAGCTTCGGCGCTATCTCGAGCGTCTCACGGTCAGCGGTGCCGAGACCCGTTTCCCGCTGCTGTCGATCATCAACGAGCTGCGCGGTGCCCATGGCCGGACCGAGGTCACCGAGGCCATCCTGTTCACACCCGATTTCGGTGCGGTGGATGCCCGGGAGGACGGCCCGCCGCGGGACAGCGGGGACCGGCGCGTGGAGCTCGCACCAAGGGCCCGTGCGTTCTTCCAGCGCGGACTGATAGCGTGGCTGCGCGGTGATGCCGAGGACGGGTTGAAGCGCATGGCCCGTGCCCTGTCCGGCATGGACGAGGCGGCGCCCGACGCGCGTCGGGCGGCCCCGTGGTGGGTCGGGTGTGCCCTCATCGAGGCCCTGCGCACGGGCAGTGTGGACGGCAACGACGCTCAGGTCCGCGGCCTGCTGCCGCGCCTGGAGCGCGAACTCAAGCGCCTCGCCGATCT
>NZ_WNXE01001065.1:0-559 GCF_010993615.1 Arhodomonas sp. KWT
CCACGCCGACGGCGAGCGCCGGTAGAGACCACGTAAGCAGGGTCAGCCGCCAGCTTCCGCCGGTGAGCGGCATGATCACCGGCAGCGTCAGGCCGGCGCCGACGAACTCGCCCATGAGCATACCGTTCATGTACACCGCGGAGCCGAGCGCGACGAAACCCGGGCACCACAGCGGTACCAGCGCCGGCAGGGCCGGCTGCATCGCCGCCACACCGAGCCCCAGTATCGCCGTGGCGGCAAGCAGCACCGCCGGCGGCGGCGCCAGACCGCGGGCGGCCGAGCTCGCCGCGACCAGCACGAGTGCCAGGGCCAGGGTCCGTCGGGCGCCGAGCCGGGCAATGGCGAGCGCGCCGGGCAGGGCGCCGACCGCGAGCATGAGCACGGGCAGGGTGGTGAGCGCGCCGATCACCGTCTGGCTCAACGCGAGATCGTCGCCAATCACCGGGGCAAGCGGCGGGGCCACGAGGATGGGCACGCGCAGGTAGAGTCCCGTGAGCCAGAGCAGGGTGAGCAGGGCGAGGCGGCGGGACAGGGGCGGATTGTTCTTCTCGTCGGACAT
>NZ_WNXE01001066.1:0-558 GCF_010993615.1 Arhodomonas sp. KWT
ACGGCATAGAACACGGCAATGGCGAACACGCTCGCCGCGATCAGTCCCAGTATCCGCCGGTAATTGCCGCGGACCGGGCGGGCGGCGAGCCAGAGCGCGCACAGGGCCGCCGCGAGGCTGCC
Source organism: Arhodomonas sp. KWT (assembly GCF_010993615.1). Lineage (NCBI taxonomy): Bacteria > Pseudomonadati > Pseudomonadota > Gammaproteobacteria > Chromatiales > Ectothiorhodospiraceae > Arhodomonas > Arhodomonas sp. KWT. The sequence goes on from NZ_WNXE01001066.1 coordinate 123, forward strand.
GCGGGCGATGGCGATGAGCAGCGCCTCGCGGGTGTGAAGCAGCAGAAAGTCCAGCGGGATCCAGGCAAGGAAGCCGAGCGCGAATACCAGCTGCATCACCTGAAGCCGGGCGCGCAGGTAGTCCGCGCGGATCGCGGTGAAGTCCGGCGAGTGGTGGCGGGCGCTCAGCAGGTCGTCAATGGTTACCCGCAGCACCTCGGTGGTCGTCTGCTCGGTGCCGGGACCGCCCATGGTGGGGGCGGTGCGACGCTCGTTGGGCTGCCCGCCCGGAAGAGGTTGATCGGCCATCGTTCATTCCGCGGTTACTGGATGTGCACCCCGTCCGGCGCCGTCGCCGGCCGGCATGCCGAAGCGCCGCATTAGCATGGCATACCTGGAATAAGCGGGAAGGCCTCCCGGTGTCCGGTGTTGACGCAAATCAACATAAATCGTGCCC
>NZ_WNXE01001067.1:0-558 GCF_010993615.1 Arhodomonas sp. KWT
CGCACGCAGTAGGGGGCGCCGGGTGAGTGCCGCGCGAGCGCCAAGCGTTGAGCTTTCCCCCGGCGGCATGTCCGTCGGGGGCGTCCCGCGTGTCGAAGCGGATGCCTTTGACCGGTGGGCCGCGTTGATACGTGAGCGTACCGGCGTGGAAATACCGCGCGAGCGACACAGCTTTCTCGCCACGGGGCTGGCCCGCCGCATGCGTGCCACGGGGGTCGATGATCCGGAGGACTACTATCGCTGGCTGACCCGGGGGCCGGGGGCGGCGGTGGAATGGAGCGCGCTCGTGGACCTGCTCACGGTTCAGGAAACGCGTTTCTACCGGGACCCGCAGGGGTTGGGGCTCCTTCGCCGGTATTGCCGCGACGAGGCCCCCGGGGGCTCGCGGGCGCTTCAGGTGCTGAGCGCCGGCTGTGCCACCGGTGAGGAGGCCTACACCCTCGCGCTCGTGCTGGAGGAGGCATTCGGTGGTGGCCGCGGCTACGCGGTTACGGGCACGGACATCAGTCTGGGCGCCCTGGCGGTGGCCCGCCGGGGCGAATACCCGGCCATGCGGCT
>NZ_WNXE01001068.1:0-557 GCF_010993615.1 Arhodomonas sp. KWT
GCCCTGGGCAGAAACCTGCCCCAGGAGAACTACGTCCCCTTCATCCAGACGGACGTGGCCATCAACCCGGGCAACTCCGGGGGGCCGCTGTTCAACCTCGACGGTGAGGTGGTCGGGATCAACTCCCACATCTACAGCCGTACCGGCGGCTTCATGGGCGTGTCGTTCGCGATACCCATCGAGCTGGCCATGGATGTGGCCCGCCAGCTCCGCGAGGAGGGTCACGTGGCCCGCGGCTGGCTCGGGGTCATGATCCAGGATGTCACCCGCGACCTCGCGGAGTCCTTCGGCATGCGCCGTCCCCGCGGGGCGCTGGTCTCCCAGATCCTCGAGGATAGCCCGGCGGCGGACTCGCCGCTGCGCGTGGGAGACGTGATCGTGCGCTTCGACGGCCACGATGTACCGACCTCCGGTGCGCTTCCGGCCATCGTCGGCCGTACCCCGGTGGGGGAGCAGGTGCCGGTGGAGATCATCCGCGAGGGCGAGCGGCGGACGGTACAGGTGCGTGTCGGTGAGCTTCCGGAGGACCTCACCGCCCGTGGCCCGGTACCGGCGCC
>NZ_WNXE01001069.1:0-554 GCF_010993615.1 Arhodomonas sp. KWT
GGAATGAGCAGATGCCCGCGCTTGAGCATCACCTCCTTTACCGGCGTGAGCTCCGCGCGGTCGATGCCGGACAGGCCGTTGCGCAGCGCGCGCAGGTGCACCTGAAACAGGATGCCGAGGTAGAACAGCAGCGCCGGGATGATGCCCGCCAGCATGATCTGGGTATAGGGCACACCCAGCACCTCGGCCATGATGAAGGCCGCCGCACCCATGATCGGCGGCAGGATCTGGCCGCCCACGCTCGCCGCGGCCTCGACCGCACCGGCGAATTCGGCACGGTAGCCGGTGCGCTTCATCAGCGGGATGGTGAACGCGCCCGTGGTCACCACGTTGGCGATCGCCGAGCCGTTGATCGAGCCGAGAAAGCCGCTGGCGACCACGGCGACCTTGGCCGGACCGCCCCTGGACGGGCCGGCGATCGCGAGCGCTAGGTCGTTGAACAGCTGCCCCAGCCCCGACTTGATCAGAAATGCGCCGAACAGGATGAACAGGATGATGTAGCTCGCCGATACCGCAATCGCCGTGCCCAGCAGCCCCTCGGTGATATAGACCAG
>NZ_WNXE01000106.1:0-1339 GCF_010993615.1 Arhodomonas sp. KWT
CCGCCCGGGGCGCGGACCACCAGCTCGAAGTGGTTGTAGCGCCCCTCCAGGCCGCCGCGGATGACGATCTTGCTCGACCAGTCCGCGTCATAGTCGGGGAAGACGGTCCGCATGGCCTCGTCCCGCCAGCGATAGCAGCCCACCGCCTCCAGCATGGGGGCGATGTCCTCCTGCTGGTGGGGCACGCCGAGCTGCTCGACCAGGGCGCGCGCCCGGACCTGGGTCTCCGGATCGGAGTCCCGCTCCGGCAGCATCAGGGCGAACACCCGCCGTGGCCCCACGGCACGCACCGCCAGCGCCGCGCACAGGGCGCTGTCGATACCGCCGGAGACCGCCACGACCAGGCCGCGGCGGCCGATGCGCTCGGCGAGCAGGCGGCGCAGCCCGGCGGCGATACGTTCCGCCTCGGCCTCGCAGTCCAGGGCCAGCCAGGGATGGAGCCCGCCACCGGCGGGCGCAATGGGTTGGGTCACGCTCATGTCTCACCCTCCGCAAGGGCTGTGGCCTGCTGGGCCGGTATGGGGTCCGCGGCGAGGCGGAAACGCTGGAGCTTGCCGGAGGCGGTGCGCGGCAGCGCCGCCGCGCAGATCACCTCCCTGGGGACCTTGTAGGCGGGCAGCCGCTGCCGGCAGTGGGCGAGCACGGCGCGGGGCGAGACCGCGGCGCCGTCCCCGGGGACGACCACGGCGCGGATTACCTGGCCGAGGAACTCGTCGGGCATGCCCACGACCCCGGCCTCCGCCACGCCCGGGCAGCCGGCGAGGACCTCCTCGACCTCTTCCGGGCTGACCCGGTGGGCACCGGTCTTGATCTCGTCGCCGATCCGCCCGACCAGGTAGAGGAAGCCGTCGTCATCGAGCCAGCCCAGGTCGCCGGTGTGGAGCCAGCCGTCACTAAGCACACCGGCGGTGAGCTCCGGTGCCCGCCAGTAGCCCTGCATGACGTTGGGCCCACTGACCCAGACCTCGCCGCGCGTGCCGGGCGGACATGACCGGCCCTCGGGGTCACGCACGGACACCTGCACGCCGGGCAGCGGCCGGCCCACGGAACCGGGACGCTGGTCCAGGCGCTCCGGCGGGAGGTAGGCGATGCGGGCCGTGGCCTCGGTCTGGCCGTACATCACGAAGACCTCGGCCCGCGGGAAGGTATCCCGCAGCCGCTGCAGCAACGGCGCCGGCATCGGCCCGCCGGCATGGGTGAGATAGCGCAGCCGGGGCAGCACGATGCCGTCGGGCCGATGGCGTCCGAGCAACAGCGCATAGGTGGCCGCCACGCCCGAAAAACCGGTGACAGCCGAGCCTGCGAGTGTCTCCAGAACCCGCTGCGGGTAGGCCATGGA
>NZ_WNXE01000106.1:1439-10214 GCF_010993615.1 Arhodomonas sp. KWT
CCGAGCCGCACGAGGCACGCGCCGGCGGCCATGTGGGTGTGCAGCACCGAGTTGCCGTAGGAGTAGTGGAACGGCAGCGGGCTTGCGGTGCGATCCTCCGGCCCGAGGCGGAGGTAGTCGACGATGGCGGCGACGTTGGCGGCCAGGTTGCCGTGGCTGATCATCACGCCCTTGGGCGTGCCGGTAGTCCCGGACGTGTAGATCAGGCTTGCCAGCGTCCGCCCGGCGGCCGGCGCCGGCCGCCACTCGGCACCCGCGTCCACCGCCTGGTGCCAGCGCTCGGCGACCACCGGCGGCCGGTCTCCGCCGGTGAAGAGCAGGTGCTCCGGGGCGTGGCCTTCGATCACCGCCCCGAGGTCCGGGTGGGGCCCGGCGATCATGAACCGGGCACCGGCATGGGCGAGCCATGCGGTGAGGCTCCCGGCGTGGGCCGCGGTATTCAGCGCCACGACCACGCCGCCGGCGGCGAGGGTTCCGTAGTATGCGGCCACGTAGGCGGGGGCCTCGTCGAGGAGCAGCCCTACCCGGTCACCGGGGGCGATCCCCCGCTCACGCAGCCACGCCGCCACGCCGGCGGCGCCGGCGAGAAGCTCGCCGTAGGCGGTGACGCGGCCGTCGCACTCCAGCGCGGCCGCCTCCGGGGCGGACTGCGCGCTCGCCGTGAACCACGCGAGCGGCAGTGCCGTGCCGGCGGTCATGCCGCGGCCCGCTTGCGCTCGAGGAAGCGGCAGATCCGGTTCACCGAGTCCAGGTTCTCCGGAACCATCTCCTCGTCGCGCACCTGAACACCGAAGCGCTCCTCCAGGAAGTCGATCACCTCCATGATCCCGGTGGAATCAATGATCCCCCGCTCCAGGAAAGAGGCGTCGTCGTCCAACGCCGAGGCATCGCTGGTGAACAGGTAGTTCTCCAGGATGTAGTCGCGCAGCTGCTCCCGTTGAGTCATATCAGGCCTCCGCTTCTATTGTTATCGCCCGCTGCGGCCCCTCGGGCCGTGAACGGACGAACTGCCGGTGGTAGTTCTCGACGAAGTACCGATGCCAGAGCTGGGTGGAGAGCACGGCCATAAAGGCCATGTTGTCCGCGAAACCGGTGATGCCGCCGCGCCGGGCCTTGGCCAGCAGCCGCGCGACCCGCGACGGATCGAAATAGCCGTAATCCGCCAGTGTCCGGGGGGCGAGCAGCTCGTCGACGAACGCCGGCGTGGTGCCGCCGAAGAACGCGGCCGCATCGGGGGCGCGATAGGGCTGCTTGTGGCGGTGGGTGAGCGCGGCCGGCAGATAGCCGGCCATGGCCTCCCGCAGCAGGTGCTTCTCGCGCAGCACCCGCAGCTTCAGCCGTGGCGTCAGGCGGTTGGCGAACTCGATGACGCGGTGATCGAGATACGGGAAGCGCCCCTCCACACCGTTGGCCATGAGCATGCGGTCGCCCTGGGCGGAGAGCAGGTAGCCGGCCATTAGGGTCCGCGCCTCCAGATACTGGGCACGCTCCAGGCCGTGCCAGCGCTGCATCCCCGCAGGCAGCACCTCGGCGAGCCCGTCCAGCGCCTGGTCGGCCGCCGCGCTGGCGTAGGCCGGGCTGAGGAACTGCTTGGTCCGCGCGGTGGTGGTCCAGCGCGGGAGATGGGAGAAGAACGCGCCGGAGGGGTCATCGAGACCCATGCCGAAAAAGCGCTCCAGATAGACCTGGCCCTGGCCCCGGGTCATGTCCAGGTACGGATAGAGCCGGCGGAGCAGCCGCGGACGCAGCCGCGAATCGGGCTGGCGGGCCCAGAAATCGCGGATCTTGGCCTCCTTGAAGAGGTCATAGCCGCCGAGGACCTCGTCGGCGCCCTCACCGGTAAGCACCACCCGGTAGCCCGCATCGCGCACCGCCGCCGACAGCGCCGCCATCGGCACCGGGGCGGCCCGCAGCATCGGCATCTCCGCGTGCCAGACCGCTGCCGGCAGCCCGCCGGAGACGAGCTCATCGGTGACCGGCACCGCCGTGTGAGCGGCCCCCAGGTGCTCGACCATCGCCATCTGGAAAGCGGACTCGTCGAGGCCCGGGTCGGCGAAACGCAGGGAAAAGGTGCGCAGGGGCACGTCCGCACGGCGGTGGATGAGTGCGGTGATCACCGCCGAGTCCAGGCCGCCGGAGAGGTACGCCCCCACCGGTACGTCGGCACGCAGGCGCACGCGCACCGCGTCGGCGAGGAGGTCGTGCAGGCTCTCGGCGAGGCTCGCGGGCGTGTCCCGCAGGTAGCCGTCCGGGTGTTCCGGGTACTGCCACTGCCAGTAGCGCCGGCGCCGGCAGCGGCCACCCTCCGCGACGAGCATCTCGCCGGGCGGCAGCTCGTTGATGCCGGCAAACAGGGTGCGCGGCGCCACCGGCGCCCAGAAGGTCAGCAGCTGGTCCAGGCCGGCGGGATCCATCCGCGGGGCCCCGCCGAGGGCGGGCAGCAGCGCCTTGACCTCGGAGGCGAACAGCAGCCGCCCGTCCCGTTCGGTGTAGTACAGCGGCGCGATGCCCACGCGGTCGCGCACCAGCACCAGCCGGTGGTTTCGGCCATCCCACAGCGCGATGGCGAACTGGCCGTTGAGGTGCTCGACGAAGTCGTCGCCGTACGCCTCGTAGAGGTGGACCAGGACCTCGGTGTCGCTGTCGGTGTAGAAACGGTGGCCCTGCGCCTGGAGGGCGCGGCGCAGCTCCGGATAGTTGAAGACCTCGCCGTTGAACACCACCCAGATACGCCGGTCCTCGTTGTGGATGGGCTGGCTGCCGGTGGCGAGGTCGATGATCGACAGCCGGGCATGGCCGAGCCCGATCTCCGGCTCGATGCGCAGGCGCTGCTCGTCCGGGCCTCGGTGGCCGATCCGGGCGACCATGTCGGCGAGCACCCCGGTCTCGACCGGGGGCGCCGAGGCGGTGAGTCGGTGAATGCCGCAGAGTCCGCACATGATCAGTCCCTCCCGCTCACGGCAGATACCGCACGATGCGCGGACCGAGCCGGTTGGCCAGCGGCAGCGGCAGCCGCTGCCACAGGCGGATGGCCCGCCGGAACCGCGGGTTGTCCGGGTTGAGGCCCGGCAGCGTCCCGCCGCCGGGCAGCCAGTAGTGCCAGTACAGCGCTACCGGTTCGGCCCCCCACTGACGCTTGAAACGGTACGTCCCGGAATCCGCGGTGGAACGGCCGAAGTCGAAGGTCTGGGCACCCTGCTCCACGGACCGGCGCAGCGCTTCCCAGTAGAGGAGCATGTTCACGCCGAGGTGGTTGTAACGCCGGTCCGACGAGGCCCAGGGGATCTCCACGACCCCGCGGTGACGCAACAGCAACCCGGCCGCGGCGGGCACGCCGTCCACCCGCACCACCAGGATGCGGGCACGCTCGCCCAGCAGCTCGCACAGGCGGAGGAACCAGCGCCGCGGGTAGACCGGGGTGCCGAGATCGCGCATGTTACGCGCGAACACCGCGTAGAACTCGTCCAGGTGTTCGATACCACCGCCGTGCACGCTGGCCCCAGCCTTGAGCGGTCGCCGCACCTGCGCCCGGAGCTTCGGGCCGAACCCCTTCCACAGCGCGTCCGGATCCCCCGGCAGAGCCAGGTGCATGACGACCTTGTCCGTACGCACGGGCCAGTCACCGCCGAGCGGCGTGAGGTCGCGGAACTCGGCATGGTCGACGCCGAGCCGGCCACCCAGCTCCACCGCCGCGTCCATAAGGCGGTCAGTGACGGCGCCGTCGTCGGCCAGCGCACCGCCGTAGTTGAAACACGGCAGTGACACCAGGAAATCGCCGAACAGGGGACTGCGCAGCCGCGCCAGCGGCAGCACGCCCGCCACGGCCCCCTCGTCGGTGTGCGCCGTGAGGTAGTAGGTGCGATGACCGAGGACGTCGGCGAGCAGACCGCGGAAGACCGCCTCGTGGTATAGGCTCGCCGCACGGTGACCCCGGACATAGGCGTCCCAGCCGGTGCTGTCCCAGCGCTCCCGCGGGCCGGAGACCGTGACCCGGACCGGGGCCATGGCCGGCGCGGTGTCCGCGCTCACGCCGACGCCCGGCACGGGGCACCTCCCGCCTCTGTCAGCAGGCCCGTCGCGGCCAGGACGTCGCCCATGGGGGCGAAGCTGATCTCACCGAGCAGCCGCTCAAGGCGTTCACCGGTGCGGTGCAGATTGCGGTAGTGACGCAGCCGCGAGCGCCAGGGCAGGCCGGGGACCCGGGGCTGCTCCGGATCGAGCTCCCAGGGATGGAGGTAGAACACCGTCGGCTGTCCGCCCGCCGCGGCGGCGCGCAACCCGCGGGCAATGAGCGGGTACGGCAGCAACCGGAAATAGCCGCCGCCGGCCACCGGCACGCTCTGGCCGAGCACCCGCCAGGTGGTCAGCGGGAACTCGACGATCTCACCACCCGCCGGCGTGGTCAGCCGGTGGGGGTAGCGCGGCGAGCCGGGCATACCGTAGCGGTCATGCCGGATGGGGAAGATACTGGAGTCGTAGCGAAAGCCCTCCTCGACGAGGATGTCGAGGGCCCAGCGGGAAGTCGGGGTTATGGAATAGCTCGCCGCACGATAGCCGACAACGGGACGCTGGACCTGATCCTCCAGCAGCACCCGCGCACGATGGGTCTCCTCGCGGAAACGCGCCGGCGTCTGGTCGTAGACGAGCTGGTGGCTGTAGCCGTGACACGCGATCTCGTGGCCGCGTGCGGCGATTTCGCGCACCAGCGCCGGGTGACGCTCGGCGATCCAGCCCAGCACGAAGCAGGTGGTGCGCACGCCGTGACGCTCGACGAGGTCCAGCAGCCGACGGGTGTTCGCTTCGACCCGCCGCGGCCATCGCTCCCAGTCCTCCGGGGCGATGGCGCCGGCCAGGGCCGCGACCTGGAAGTAGTCCTCCACGTCGATGGTCATGGCATTGAGCGGCGGCGGACGCGGACGATCAGGGGTCATCGGGGTGGCCATCAGTCAAGACTCCCACCGTAGACCAGGGCGATGAGCACCCGGTTCTCCTCATACTCCGCGGCGTCCACGTCGCTGTTGCGAACGATGTGGCCCACCGCCCCGCGCAGGCGCAGCTCGCTGCCCAGCCGCCAGGTCAGGCTCACGCTTGCACCGTAATCCTTGTCCTCGCGCTCGAAGAGCTGGTAGTGGATGCGCTCGCCGTAGACCTCGCCGCCGAGGTCGGCGCGGGCGCTCAGCGAGCGGCTGCCGGAGAGGCGCAGGCCGGAGATATCGCGGTCGCTGTCCTCGGTCTTGAAGTCCTCGTCGACGTAGTAGCCCCTGGCCTCTGCGGTCCAGATCGGGGCCTCTCGGCGAAAGAACAGCTCGTAGCGGCGCTCGTAGATCAGCGAGGTGCCCACCGACAGGTCGGTGACCGGCTCCAGCCCGCGCAGGATGCCGGAGGTATCGAGCAGTCGTCCGGTGGCGTCGGTGTACTGATGGGCCAGACGGGCGCCGACGAGGGTCGGTGCCGAGCGCCGGTAGGTCACCTCGGAGTCGAGCAGCAGGGCGTCGTCGCTGTCGCGGCCGTCCAGCTCGACCCGGCTCATGCCGAGCTGGGCACGCCACTGCAGCGGTGAACCGCCGGTGCGCTGATGGCCGGCGAAGAGGTCGTAGCGGTCGTAGTCGATCGCAGTATCCGATTGCTCCTTGAAATCGACCTGCTGGGCGCGGCCGATCACGGTGAGCTCGGCGTTCTCGTCGGTGCGGTGCCGCCAGCCGGTGTTCGCCGCGTAGCGGACGCTGTCGGCATCGGACTCGAAGTAGGTGTGTCCCACGCGGCCGCCGAGGAGCCAGTCATCCACCGGACCAAGGTGAAAGGCGGCATCCGGACCGGTCCAGACCACGTTCGCGTTCTGCTGCGCGCCCGGGCGTTCGGCATCCTCGACGGTCTCGCCGACCCGCGCGAAGCGGTCGTAGAACGCCCAGGAGAGGGTGCGCGGACGCAGCCAGAAACGGGTATCCGCCAGCAGGCTCAGGGCCGTGTCGTCCTCGACTGTATTGCGGTAATACTCCTCGCGGGCGACACGGGCCCGGAGATCGGCGTCCAGGCGGCCGCCATGTTCACTGAGCACGCCCTCCACGCCCAGCACCGTGAGCCAGTCGGACTGTGCGTCAGCCTCGAGTGGGGCGTTGTCGGTATAGGTCTGTTCCAGAAAGACGTTGTAATCACCCCGCGGGGCCGCCGCCGCGACGGCACACAGCCCCCACACACCGGACAGCAGCAACCACCCGCTGACACACGGTCGGCGCACTCTCCCCCATGCACGCATATCGCCTCACCCCCATGCCGCCGGCGGGACCGGCTCGTCATTGAATACGATCCCCCCGAACCGCTCCGAGGGGATGACGTCCGCAGCCACCTGCACGCGGTGGGCGGCGTCGCGCCCGTAGCGCACGGCGAGCACCACCGTGTCCGCCAGCCCGGCAAGGATCCGGGCATCCGCCTCGTCGAGGATCGGCGGCAGGTCGAGGACCAGGTTGCGGTCCGGGTAACGCGCGCGCAGGTGATTGAAGAGCTCGCGCAGCCGGGTCATGGACATGGATTCCACGGCATCCGTGCGCAGCGTGCCCGCTGGGATCAGGCGCAGCCGCGGCACGCCGGTGGCGTGAATGATCGCCGCCGGATCGTCGACACGGCCGGCAAGGTAGTCCGTTAGCCCTGTGACAGGACCGTCGCCGGGCTCGGCGAGCAGGTCGTCGAGGCCGGGACGGCGCAGGTTGGCGTCCACCAGCAGCACCGTCTGTATCGCGTCCATGGCGAGGGCAGCGGCAAGGTTGCGCGCGGCGAAGCTGGCGCCCCCGCCCCGGGCCACCCCGGTTACGGCGATGATCAGCCTGCCGCCGCCGGCGACCGAAAACAGTCGCGTGCGCAGCAGCCGGAAGGCGTTGAGCATGCGCACGTCCCTCATGCCGGGGTAGACGAGCCGCCGGGCTTCCAGGGCCGTCGGCGGCCAGGGCGGCGGCATGCGCATGCGCGCGATATCAAGCGCCCGGGACTCGCCGGCAGTACGCACGGTGGCGTCGCTCGATCCGCCCTCCCCGGCCCCGCGGCGTATGGCCTTCTCGATGACGGACATGTCACAACCCTCCTTCGGCACGTGCCAGCATCACCGCCAGAAGCACGATCACGCCGAACACGGCAAGCAGACCCGCGATGGAAAGCGAGAGGAATCCCCGGCGCCGTTCCGCCGCCGTGCGGTAACGCGGCAGCCGTCCCACCACCGCCATGCGGTAGAGCTCCGGCAGCTGCTCGGGCATGTGCACACGGGGCGACATGCCCACCAACACCAGCAGCAGCCCCGCGGGAACCGTGGCGCCGACCAGCACGGTGGCCACGGTGAAATGCCTCGTGCGCGGTCCGTCCGGGCGCTGGGGCAGGAAGGCGGGCTCGTGCACACGCAGGGTCAGGCCCTCACCCTGGTTGTCCAGATTCATCGACACACGGGCGTTTTCCCGGCGTCGGAGCAGGTCCTGGTAGATGTCCTGATTCACGGCGTAGTCCCGCGTCAGCTGGTCCATCTGCCCCTGAAGGGCCTGCACCTCCTCCGCCTGCCCGGTGGCGTCGGCGTAGCGCTGACGCGCGTCGGACAGCCGGGCCCGGATGGTGGCGGCCTCGGTGCGCACCTCGTAGAGCGACTGCTGCAGATCCTGGTAGACCGGGTTGCCGCGCAGGCTCACGCTCGGCCCCTGCTGCCCCTCCGGCTCGGCGGCAGCCTCCTGCGCCTTGGCACGCAGGGCGCTGATCTGGTCGCGGAGCTGGACGATGTCCGGATAGGTGTCGTGGTAGTTCAGCCGCAGCTGCTCCAGCCGGCCCTCGAGCTCGGCGATGCGGGCACGGTACTGATCGGCACGGGAAAGCACCGCGGAGACCTGGACCTCACCGCTCAGCTGGCGCTGCAGCGAGGCCTCACGCACCATGGCCTCACGCAGGGACTGCTCGAGGGTGTCGATGGTGCGGCGAAGCTCGCCCATGCGTGCGCCGACCTGCTCGGCGGCGTTGACCTCGACCACCGGGTAGCGCTTGCGCAGGGCGTCGATCTGCTCCTGCGTGGTCCGCAGCTGCCCCTCGTAACGCCGGACCTGGGCGTCGATGAACCGGAATGCCGCATTGCTCTCGGCGCGCTGGTTCGCCAGCATCTCCTGGCGGAAGGCCTCGGCGATAAGCTTGGTGACCTGAAAGGCGTGCTCGGCGTCGTGGTCGCTGTAGGCGATGCGAATCAGGTTCTCGCCGGGCGTCGTGACCTCGATACGGTCGCGCAGGCGCTCCGCCGCCTGCTCGACGGCGAGTGGCGGGGTATCGTCGCCCACCTCGCCGGCATCGGTGAGCACGCGGGTGAGCAGCGTACGGCCGTATATCACCTCTCGGGCGTTCTGTGCCTGGGAGGTCAGATCGGGCCGTACCGCGCGCCCCTCCATGAGGGGGTCGATGATGCTCTGCTCCTCGACAAACAGAGTCACCGACGAGGTGAAGGAGCGCGGCCACACGAACGTGACCAGCGTGCCTACCACGAGCAGGGAGAGGAAGACGGCGAGCACCGCCCATTTGCGGCGCACACCCTCGGCGAGCACCAGGCGGAGGATCTGGTCGATGGGACCGTTCATGGTCGTTCGCCCTCGGCGCGACTGGCTGCGATAGCCGTTAGAAGACCCGCTCGGGAATGGTGATCACATCCCCGGGCTGGAGCGCGACATTGGTGGTGAGATCGCCGCGCTCCAGGATGTCGTCGAGGTGCACGGCGAAGGCCTCGGTACGATCACCGGTGCGCCGGTAGAGCATGGCCCGGCCGGGGGC
>NZ_WNXE01001070.1:0-554 GCF_010993615.1 Arhodomonas sp. KWT
AACGGCGTGCGGCTGTGGATCCGCACCGAGATCGACGCCCTCACCCAGATCAAGGCGCTGGTGCGCCGCGGGCTCGGACAGGCGGTGCTCTCGCACTCCGCGGTCTACGAGGAGCTCTCCCGCGGTGAGCTGGTGGCGCGGCGCATCGTCAATCCTGCTATCGATCGCACGGTCTACGTCGCCGAGCCCTCGGACCGCCCGATCTCCCATGCCGCCCGCGCGGTGGCGGAGCTGCTCACCCACTGCGCCCGCGGGCTGGTGGAGGACGGGCGCTGGCGCGGTGAGCTCTGCGATACCCAGGGGTATGCGGTAAAACGATAGCCGGGATCAAAAATATATAATTGAGATATTCCTCTCCTCGGCCATGCTTGTCCGGAGTCGCCGCCCCACGGGGAGCGACCAGAACGAACAACATCGCTGGAGGAGAGAGAGATGGGTACGAGCAATCCGCTGCGCCCGCTGGGGCGCGCATTCCTCGCCGGCGTCTGCGCGCTCGGCATCGGCACGGCCGGCGCCGCCGACAAGCCCGAGCAGATCGACATCGGCATTTCCGC
>NZ_WNXE01001071.1:0-554 GCF_010993615.1 Arhodomonas sp. KWT
AAGACCGTGATCAACATGGTCCTGATGACGGGCCTCGTGGGGCTGGCGGTGATGTTCCTGTTCGCCTTCTACAACCCCTCGTCGCTGACCATGGACAAGTACTTCTGGTGGTGGGTCGTGCACCTCTGGGTCGAGGGCGTGTGGGAGCTGATCATGGGCAGCATTCTCGCCTTCGTGCTGATCAAGACCACCGGCGTGGACCGCGAGGTCATCGAGAAGTGGCTGTACGTGATCATCGCCATGGCCCTGATCACCGGCATCCTCGGCACCGGTCACCACTACTTCTTCATCGGCGCGCCGTCGTACTGGCTGTGGATCGGCTCGGTGTTCTCGGCGTTCGAGCCGCTGCCCTTCTTCATGATGCTGCTCTTCGCCTTCAGCATGGTCCGGCGCCGGCGGCGCAACCACACCAACCGCGCGGCCACGACCTGGGCGCTCGGCACCTCGGTGGTGGCCTTCCTCGGCGCCGGCGTGTGGGGCTTCCTCCACACCCTGGCACCGGTGAACTACTACACCCACGGCAGCCAGCTCACCGCCGCCCACGGCCACCTCGC
>NZ_WNXE01001072.1:0-554 GCF_010993615.1 Arhodomonas sp. KWT
CTCGGCGGTCTCGCCCTCGCCGCCTGCCTCCTCGCCTGGCCCGCATGGGGGAGGCTGCCCGTACCGGACGGCGCGACGACGGATACCGGCCGGCCGGCGGGGCACCTGCTCGCGCTCACCGGCACCACCCTTGCCGCCTATGCCCTGGATGCAGTGGGCTTTATCCCGCACACGGTATTCTGGGTGGACTACCTCGCCCGCGGCCGCGGCCTGGGGATGGACGCCGCCGGGGTACAGTGGGCGCTCTTCGGGCTCGGCGCCGTGGCCGGGCCCGCGCTCGCGAGTTTCGTGGCCCGGCATCTCGGCTGGCGACGCGCGCTGGTGGGCATCCTCGCGGCCAAGGCGGGGATCGTTGCCCTGCCGCTGGCCGCGCCGGGGCCCGCGGTGCTGGCGGCCAGTTCGCTGGTCATGGGCGCCCTGGTACCCGGCACCGTGGCGGTGACCTCGGCACGAATGGCGGAGCTGGCCGGGATCACCGATCACCGCCGCGTCTGGGGATGGGCGACCACCGCGTTCGCCCTGTTACAGGCCGGCGCGGGCTACGCGCTGGCGGC
>NZ_WNXE01001073.1:0-554 GCF_010993615.1 Arhodomonas sp. KWT
AAGTTGTCCATGTCCACGGGCCGGAACTCGAGCGTCGCCGTGGCGCCGAGGATGTCCTTGGCGCGGGCGGTGTCCTGGACACCCGGGAGCTGGACCACGATGCGGCTGCGACCCTGGCGCTGGATCACCGGCTCGGCCACGCCGAGCTCGTTGACCCGGTTGCGCAGGGTGGTGATGTTCTGCTCGACGGCGAAGTCGACGATCTCCTGGACCTGCTTCTCCGGCAGCTTCGCACGCATCCAGAACTGCCCGTCGGACTCGTCCGAGGTGAACTCGAGCTCACGGTAGTCGTCGCTGAGGACCTGGAAGGCCTGCTCGCGCTCCTGGGCGGCGTCGAAGCCCAGGCGCAGGCTGGTGCCATCCTCGCTGATGTCCGTATAGCGCACGCGCGCCTCGCGCAGCGCCTTGCGGAACTCGTTGGTATAGCGATCCATGTGCTGCTGGATCGCCGCATCGGTGTCCACCTCCATGAGGAAGTGAACACCGCCGCGCAGGTCGAGGCCGAGGAACATCGGCCGCGCCCCCAGCGCCCGCAGCCAGTCCGGTGTGGACTG
>NZ_WNXE01001074.1:0-552 GCF_010993615.1 Arhodomonas sp. KWT
GGCCCCTCGCCGTTGAAGGGCGTTGATCGACGCACTCGTACCCACCGTCAGGCAGGCCTGGTCCACGTCGCCCTGAAGGTTGCAACGGTCGTGCCACTTATGTAAGTAATTGTTTTTTGGTTTTTTGTTAGGAATTGCCCCATCTGACGTACCGGGGTGACGCTTCGTCGTGGTGCAATGTTGCACTGCAGCGGGGCAGATCCGGGTGCTGCCGGGTCATGTCGCGCAGTGCCGGCGGGCCGTGGCCGGCGCCACACCGCGGGGTGCGGGTCCCCCGGCCAATGTGGCATGACAGTTGCTGGTTTCAGGGCATGGACTATCCGCTGTCACGGGGCAGGCAATGGCCGCACGCATCCTGCTCATAGACACCAAGGACAGACGTTCGCGGGCGCTGGAACAGGCGCTCACCGACGCGGGCTTCGAGGTCGTGGCGAGCGTGGACGAGCGCGACGACCTCTACGCGCGCATGACCGAGCTCGCCCCGGACGCCGTGATCGTCGACGCCGAGCTGCCCAGCCGGGACACCCTGGAGCACCTCGCCCAGCTCGGCCG
>NZ_WNXE01001075.1:0-551 GCF_010993615.1 Arhodomonas sp. KWT
GGCGAGCCGCGCATCGCGTTGGCCAGCGCGCGTTCGTAGGAGTGAGTGTCCAGCCCGATCTCGCGCTGGTCGATGATGCAGCGCTTGTGCTGGTAGAGATACTCGATGGGGTTCTCTACCGTAAGGATGTGGCCGGAGTGCTGGGTGTTGCGGTAGTCGATCAGCGAGGCGAGGGTGGTGGACTTGCCGGAGCCCGTCGCGCCGACCACCAGTACCAGCCCGCGGGGTTCGAGCACCAGCTCGCGCAGCCGCGTGGGCAGGTTCAGCGCCTCCAGGTCCGGGATCTCGTGGGTGATGAAGCGGATCACCATCGACACGGAGCCGCGCTGGCGGTAGATGTTCACGCGGAAGCGCCCGAGCCCCCGGGGCGAGTAGGCCAGGTTGATCTCGTATTCCCGCTCGAACTCCTCGCGCTGCGGCTCGGTCATCACCCAGTGCGCGAGCCGCTCGATCTCGTCGGCGGCCAGCTTGCGGTCCGGTTCGATTGCCCGGATGCGCCCGTCGATGCGGATCCCTACCGGCGCCCCGGCACTGAAGAACAGGTCCGAGGC
>NZ_WNXE01001076.1:0-551 GCF_010993615.1 Arhodomonas sp. KWT
GGCAGGTGCCGCAGCCCCAGCCCGCGGGCGGCGGCGATCATCCCGGGATAGACCAGGCCCGCCGAGGCCACCGTCTCGCCGGGCCGGGCGACAGCCTGCAGCGCCATGTTGAGCCCGTGCAGCGCGCCGAGGCAGATCAGGCTGTGCCCGGCATCGATGCCGTAGCCCCAGCCCCGCAGCCAGCGGGCCAGCTCGGTTCGGTGACGCGGCAGCCCGGCCTCCGGGTGATAGCCGAGACACTCGGCGAGCGCCGCGTCGTCACCGGCCAGGTCGCGCAGGGCGTCGGCCAGCGCCGGCGTGCGGCCCATGGGCACAGGGAAGGCGAGACCGAAGTCGATGTCACCGTCCTCCGCCGCCGGGGCGACGCTGAACCCCTGCCCGGAGCCGTCCTGCGGCGAGCGGACGTACGTCCCGCTGCCCACCCGCGCACTGACCAGTCCGCGCCGCTCCGCCTCCGCATAGCCCCGCGTGACCGTGCCGACGGTCACGCCAAGGGCATCGGCCAGCGCGCGATGGGTGGGCAGCCGGTCGCCGACGGCCAGCTCGCCGGC
>NZ_WNXE01001077.1:0-551 GCF_010993615.1 Arhodomonas sp. KWT
GGCGTCACTGTCACCGGCGACAATGCCGAGGCCGTCGACGGCGCGGACGCGGTGGTCCTCGCGGTCAAGCCCCAGGTGATCAGGGACGTCGCCGAATCCCTCGGCGGGCAGCTGCGGGCCCAGCACACCCTGACCATCTCGATCGCCGCCGGCGTGCGCGAGGCGGATCTCAGCCGCTGGCTCGGCGGCCGCGTGGCCGTGGTGCGGGCCATGCCCAACACCCCGGCACTGGTCCAGACCGGCGCCACCGCGCTGTACGCCAACGAGCACGTGACCGAGCACGGCCGCAACCTCGCGGAATCGCTGCTGCGCGCGGTGGGCGTGACCGAGTGGCTCTCCGACGAGGCGCTGATGGACGCGGTCACCGCCATTTCCGGCAGCGGCCCCGCGTACTTCTTCCTGCTCATGGAGATGATGGAGGACGCGGGCACCGAGCTCGGCCTGCCCCGGGAAAAGGCCCGGCTGCTCACCCTTGAGACGGCCCTCGGCGCGGCGCGGATGGCGCTGGAGAGCGAGGAGACGCCGGCGCGGCTGCGCGAGCGCGTCACCTC
>NZ_WNXE01001078.1:0-550 GCF_010993615.1 Arhodomonas sp. KWT
TGGGCAACAAGGCCTGGTCGATGGCCGCGAAGCGGCGTTTCCATCCGCTCATGCGCTCCGTGCTCGTCCACGGCTGGCGGGGGCGGGAGCTCATCACCCTGGGACGCGAGGCGTTCCTGTGGTTCGGCATCGACCGGCCCCGCGGGGAACGCCGGTCGCTGGAGGCGTTCTGGCAGCGCCCGGACCGCTTCGAGGCCAGCTTCACCGTCACGCTGACGGCCCCGGACGGCACCGACGCGCTGGTGCGCCTGCATCCGCTGCCCCACCCGTCCCCGCTCAACGCGACCTGGTACCGCCATTTCCCGGGACTGCTCCATGCCCGTCTGGCGACCCTGCCGGCGCCGCGGACACCCGACACCCGGCCGGTGTGACGACCCCGCGACCGGGGCAGGTTTCCCGTGCCTTTCGGCCGCCCGAGGTGGTGCCAGCGGTGACCGGGTTCGTTAATATGTGGCGTTGACAATGCCGCCACGGCGTCACCCGCATGCGGACACCTCCCCGCGGCGGCCGGACCACAGCGAGACGGGAAAACGATGACCGAACTCAGCGA
>NZ_WNXE01001079.1:0-550 GCF_010993615.1 Arhodomonas sp. KWT
ATGAACGCGGAGTAGAAGCCCACGCCGAACTGGCCGATGAGCTGCGCGTCCTGTTTCTCGTCACCCGTCATCGCCTCCAGGAAGCGTTGCGTGCCGGAGCGCGCGATGGTGCCGAGGTTCTCGACCACGTCGTCCCGGCTCATGCCGATGCCATTGTCCTCGATCGTGACCGTGCGTGCCTCGCTGTCCGCATGCACCCGGATGGCGAGCTCCGGGTCGTCCTCGAGCAGGCTCTCGTCCTTCAGCGCCTCGAAACGCAGCTTGTCCGCCGCGTCGGAGGCGTTGGAGACGAGCTCGCGGAGGAAGATCTCCGGATTGCTGTACAGCGAGTGGATCATCAGATCCAGCAGCTGCTGGACCTCGGTCTGGAATTCCAGGGTCTCCTGCTGTGCCTCTGCGCTCATACCGCTTCGCATTCCCTTCTTGATCAATGACGTGGTCCACAACGGCCGCGGTCTGTACGATCGTAACCGCGGCGACGATCTTCGCATGGTGCCGGATCGATCCCATTTCAAGGCCGGGGAGAGCCGGGGGTCGATTCTATTACAAC
>NZ_WNXE01000107.1:0-10116 GCF_010993615.1 Arhodomonas sp. KWT
TTCAAGCTCTCCGAGGAGGACGCCGGCGGCGTGACCGGGATGCTGGATCGCGTGAGGGCCGTGGGCAACGGCGGCAACGGCATCGTCCTGGAGGAAGAGAGCGCGGGCAGCCTGTTCGCCACCGTCTCGCACGCCACCACCGCCGGCAACGACGACGGCGAGGACACCGGCATCGAGGCCGTCCAGGAGGACGACGGCGCCGGCAGCCTGCGCGTGCGCCGCTCGACCATCGCCGAGGGCATCACCCGCGAGGGGGTCGAGGCGGACTGACCCGTCGGGACGGCCCGGGGGCCGTGCGCGGGCAGGGCTGGCGGCACGTCCGTCTCCGGGTTGCGGGCCCGGCCGACGGTCTTATCTGCAGCGGGGTCGCCGTCCGGCGGCCCCGTCTTCTTCCGTGTTCCGTTTGTGGACGCCGGCTCAGCCTCCGGTGGACCGACACTACGCCATCGCCTCCATCATGGGCACGCGGGTCGCGTAGAGCATCGCCGGTCCGCCCCCCATGAGGTCCGCAACGCTCAGGGCCTCCGCGAGCCCCTCCGGCGACGCCCCGGCCTTCACCGAATCGTGGGTGTGGAACGAGATCCAGCCGTCGCTGGCCGGGATGGCCAGCGCGATGAGTCCTTGTGCCTGGCGCTGAGCGCACCGTCGTAGCCGCCGGCGGCGTGCAGGGCATTGAACGTCTCCATGGTCGCCGGCTGCGTCCCCCTGAAACGGCCCATACAGGATTGGATCCGCTCCAGCTGCTCCGGATAAGGCGCTGCGGTCAGGTCCCGTCTGCCGCCCCCGGGATCCCGGCTGCATCTCGCGGGGGGACTTTAACGGGTTTCAGGACGGTGTATCCGTCCGATTAACCTGGGCTAATGCCAAGTCCGCGGAAGAGGCATAGCGTTGTTCTGCCAACCGTGGGTTGGATGTTTGTCCGTGATAGTCGTGAGGTTCGACATCATGAAGAGTCGTTACGCAATCGCCCTGACCCTCGCTGCCGTGACCACGGTGACCATGATGAGTGGCGTCGCGCTTGCCGGGGAATCCATGGGCTGTGCCGATGATCTGAAGATGCTCAACAAGCGCCTGGATGTCATGCCGGAGGGGATGCACAGGAACGCTGTCCAGAGTCACTACGACGCGGCACAAAAGGCGATGGAGGCGAATGACGAGAAGACCTGCCGGGACGAAGTAGCCAAGGCACGCCAGTCGCTTATGCGTGAGACGGGCGAGGGCTCTCACAAGGGCGGCGGGTCCGGAATGGACGACGAGTCGTAAACAGTCACCGTCGGTTACCGCGGCTGTGCGACGCCTCCGGTCTCCGGCGCTCGCGTGATCCGGCGCCGCCCGGGGGCGGCGCTGGCGCCGTGCGTCCCCGGGAAGGTCAGGGACCCGGCAGAGTGGAGTGCCGGGGTCGACCCGGATACGGTTCAGGCGTGTCCTGGCGGCTGGACAGCGCCAGACGGCGGGCCCGGGCGGGATCGTCGAACACGACGTGGCCGGCGCGAAACCGGAGCACACCGTCCTCGCGTAGCCGCCGCAGCACGCGGTTCAGGTGGATGGCGCTCAATCCCAGGGCGTCGGCCAGGAGGATCTGCGATATCGGACACGCATAGCCGTTTCCCACGGCCATTCCTGCGCGTTGCAGCCGTTCTCCCAGCTCCAGCAGCATGTGGACGGTGCGGGCCACGGCGCTGCGGCGCCCCAGGTCCACCATGCGTTCTTGCGCGGCGACCGCCTCGCGCGACAATGCCCGCAGTACCGGGGCGGCGAGGCCCGGGTCGTGAGTCAGAGCGGCGCGGAGCTGGTACGCCGGAAGACTGTTCGCCACGATCGGCGTCGCGGCCTTGCACCCGGCGCTGGAGCGGCCGAGCAGCGCGTCGGCAAGGCCCGGCATATCCCCGGGAATGTGGAACGCGAGTACCTGGCGGGTGCCGTCGGCCAGCAGCCTGTAGGAGAACGCCCAGCCGCTGACGAGGGCGTAGGCGTGGGGTGCCGGATCGCCCTCCCGGATGACCTCCTGGTCCGGCTGGAACTGCCGTCGTCGGAACGCCGGAAGCAACGCAAATGCTGCGAGGTCGTTGTCTCCCGTCGCGTCGTCCCCGGTGGGGGACCGCGTCGCGGAGGCACGAATATCGGTCATGGCGATGTCTCCCTCCGCCCGGGCAATGCCGTCGATCCTCCCCGTGCCGTTCCGGGGGGGCCGGCCGCGATACCGGCCGGGCGCCTCAGCCCCGGCGCCTCAGTCGTCCGCAGGGACAAGGATGTCCGGCCGCACGGTAGCCTGGCGTCGCTGTCCGTCCCGCAGGTAGACCAGCCGCACGGTCTGGTCCTTCTTTGTCGCGAGGACCACGTCCTGGAGATCACCGCCGCTGGCGATACGGGTGCCGTCCGCCTCGATGACGATGTCGCCACCCGCTGGCCACTGTTGTCCCGAGGCGGTCAGCGTGTATTCGGCACCATGCAGACCTGCACTCTCCGCCGGGCCGTTTTCGGCGACGGAGACGATCATCACCCCGTTTTCCGGCAGTTTTAGCAGCGTTCGAACTTCCGCGGGATAGGCGGCCATATCCAGGACCTGGACCCCGAGCTGTGCCTTTGCGAGGTAACCGCCGGCCTGCAGGTCGGCGAGGCGGATCTTCAGGAGGTTGCTCGGGATCGCGAGGCCGACGCCGACGAAGGTCCCATTGGGCGCGAGAATGGCGTCGTTGACGCCAATCAGCCTGCCCGAAGAGTCAAGCAGTGGCCCGCCGGAGTTGCCGGGATTCACTGCGGCGTCAGTCTGCACGAAGTCGATCGGAATACCGCTGCCGGCGCTCGGCGCGCGACGGTTCACCGCGGAGACGATGCCACTGGTCACCGTGGACTGGAGGCCGAAGGGGTTGCCGATCGCGATGGCCTTCTGGCCCACCTCGACGGTGTCAGAGTCGCCGACAGGTATCGCGATGGCGTTCGCCGGACGGCTCTCGGGGTCCTGCAGACGCAATAGCGCGAGGTCGTAGGACTGGTCGGCGCCAAGCACCGTCACGGGCCGGTCCAGTTCGTCACCGGGAAAGCGCACCGTTATTGTCGCGCCTTGTCTGAGCGTGACCTTCCCCGGCTCCAGGGCCTCGCTCACGACGTGGAAATTCGTCACCAGCAGGCCCTCATCGGTCGCGACGAACCCGCTCCCCGCTGCCCGCTCGGTGTAGGTTCCGGGTTCGTCCGTCCCGCCGGGCACGCCGAAACGCGGGAAGAAGGGCCGCAGCTCCGGTGGCACGTTCTGCAGAGGATCCACCGGTTGGCCTTCGATCGTGACCGTCACCGCCACCACGCTCGGACCGAACCGGCGCACTATATCGATCGTGTTCTGCTCGTCGAGTGCGTGTTCCGCCGAGGCGGGTACCGCGAGTACGAGGAGGGCGGCGCTCCCGACGGACAGGATCCAGTGATGCGCGCGGGCCGAAGGCCAGAGTGACACTGTCATCGCGCATCCTCCTGCTTGGGGCGGTGGCAACACGCCGTCGAGCTCTGCCCCGGCATCTGCATCGAATATCGGAGACCGGGGGGACGGGGCGATTGACGGCGGTCAACGCGAACGTCGCCGGGCCGACGAGTGGCGCAGCGCATGCCGCATCCCGCCCCCATGTATTACCCGTTCCGTCCCGGAGGTTCTCCATGCCCGACCGTTGGCCGGTCCCTGTAAACGACGCCCCGCGGTGCAGTCGCGGCGGCGGTGAGGACGTCGGGTGCCGCGCCGATGCGGTGTTGCTCGACGCATACTCCCGTGCCGTCACCGCGGTCGTGGACGCGGTCGCACCGGCGGTGGTGAGCCTTGCCGTAACGGGCGGGCGTGATGGCGGCGCGGTGTCCGGCAGTGGCTCCGGCGTGGTGCTGACACCCGATGGGCACGTTCTCACCAACAGTCATGTGGTGACCGGTGCCAGGGCGGTGGAAGTGCGTATGAATGATGGCGCCACGCGAACGGGGGATGTCATCGGGAACGACCCGTCCACGGACCTGGCGGTGGTATGGACCCGTGGCGGACGGATGCCCTGTCTGGCGCTGGAGGAGACACCGCCGCTAAAGCCCGGCCAGCTCGCCATCGCCATCGGCAACCCCTACGGTTATGACGCCAGCGTCTCCACCGGTGTGATCAGCGCCCTCGGCCGGGTCCTGCGCGGCGTGGACGGGCGGCTTATCGACAACGTCATACAGCATACGGCGCCGCTGAATCCGGGCAACTCCGGCGGGGCACTGCTCGACAGTCACGGCCGGCTGATAGGCATCAATACGGCGATCGTCGCACCGGCGCAGGCCATCGGTTTCGCCATTCCCGCCACGACGGCCCGGGTCGTCCTCGCCCAGATCCTGGCGTTCGGGCGCGTGCGCCGTGCCCACCTCGGTATTGCCGGGCGTGTCCGTCGGCTGGACCGGCGCCTGGTACGTACGCTGGGGCTTCCCGCGGATTCGGCGGTCGAGGTGGCGGAAGTGACCGCCGGCGGGCCGGCAGCGGGAGCAGGGCTGCGTACGGGTGACTATATTCTCGCCGCCGACGGGACCGCCACCCCCGGGATGGACGCGCTCTTCCGGGTGCTGAGCGGCGCGGTGCCCGACGGCATCCTGCAACTGGACATCCTGCGACGAACCACGCGGCTGACGATCTCCCTGGCGCTGCGGGAGGCGCCGGGCGTCGCCGGGGCGGCGTCCTGAAGGTATTCACCGGGGTGTCGCGGTGCCCGAGGCCGGTGTCTGCGCCGTAGCGGAGCCCTGGAGTGGCGGGAATTCGTCCGCTGTCAGGGTTTCCCGTTCCAGCAGCAGCGCCGCGCCCCGTTCCAGCTCCTGGCGCCGGCGGGTGAGTATGTCCGTCGCCCGTTCGAACGCCTCGTCCACCAGTGCGCGTACCTCGGTGTCGATCACGTGCGCGCTCGCCTCGCTGTACTCCGGCGCCGGGGAGCCGGTGCCCGCGTCGCCGAGAAAGCTCGTCCGGCGGGGTTCGTAGACCATCTGACCCGCTTTCGTGGACATCCCGTAGCGGGTGACCATGTTGCGGGCGATATCCGTCGCCTTGTCCAGATCGTCGGAGGCGCCGGTGGATATCTCCCCGAACACGAGCGCCTCGCACGCGCGGCCACCGAGCAGCACTGCCATCTTGTCGCGCAGTTCCGTGCGCGTCATGAGGAAGCGGTCCTCGGTGGGGCGCTGGATGGTGTAGCCGAGCGCCCCGATGCCGCGGGGAATGATCGAGACCTTGTGCACCGGGTCCATGCCCGGCAGCGATGCGGCGACCAGCGCGTGGCCCATTTCGTGGTAGGCGACGACCCGTCGTTCGAGGGCATTGAGCAGCCGGCTGCGCTTCTCCAGTCCGGCCACGATGCGCTCGACACCGTTACTGAAGTCGTCGCCGGTCACCGCGTCGCCGCCCCGGCGTGTGGCCAGGATGGCCGCTTCGTTCACCAGGTTGGCGAGGTCGGCGCCGGTGAAACCGGGGGTCAATGCGGCAACGTCCTCCAGACGCACGTTTTCCGCCAACCGGATCCTCGCTGCGTGTACCCTGAGGATGGCGAGGCGGCCGGTTCGATCGGGGCGGTCGACCAGGACCTGCCGGTCGAAGCGTCCGGCGCGCAGGAGTGCGGGATCCAGGATCTCCGGGCGGTTGGTCGCGGCGAGCAGTACGATGCCCTGGCTCGGATCGAAGCCGTCCAGCTCGGTGAGAAGCTGATTGAGGGTCTGCTCCTTCTCGTCGTGCCCGCCAACGGGGGAAAGCCCCCGGGCCCGGCCGAGCGCATCCAGCTCGTCGATGAAGATGATGCACGGCGCCGTCTTGCGGGCCTGCTCGAAGAGGTCGCGTACCCGCGCGGCACCCACGCCCACGAACATCTCCACGAACTCGGAGCCCGATATGGAGTAGAACGGCACCCCGGCCTCGCCGGCCACCGCCCGTGCCAGTAGCGTCTTGCCGGTGCCCGGCGGCCCCACGAGCAGAACGCCTTTGGGGACGTGGGCGCCGAGCCGTCCGTAGGACGCGGGATCGCTCAGGAAGTTGACCACCTCCGCGAGCTCCGCCTTGGCCTCGTCGACACCGGCCACGTCGGCGAAAGTCACACGGGTATCCGTCTCGACGTAGATTTTGGCCCGGGATCTGCCGACGGATGTCAGACCGCCAAGGCCCTGCTTTTCGGCCATGCGCCGGATGAAAAACATCCAGATCGCGACGAATACAAGTGCCGGAACGACCCAGGAGAGCAGGTCCCGCAGGAAGGTGCTCTCAACCACCCCGCTGAAGCTGACCCCGTAGCGCTGCAACTGCGCCGCCATGGCCGGCTCCACGCGGGTGGTTGCGACGAATGTGTGCCCGTCAGGTGTCGGGCTCTTCAAACGGCCTTCCAGGTAGTCCTGGTGCACCCTCACTTCGCTTATGCGGCCGTCCTTGAGGAGCGTTTCGAATTCGCTGTAGGGGACGGTTTCCACCAGGCGATAGGCATTCCACCAGCTCTGGAACGCGAGCAGCAGAAACACGGCGATCGCCACGTAGACAGCATTGATCCGGGCCTTCCTGTCCATGTCGCTCGCCCTGCCCTAACGACTCCTAAGGCTAGCTTAGTCTCCCGGGAGGGGCGTGTAACACGAGCGCCGGCGCGGGCGGGGTTTCCGGCAATAGCCACGGCACACGGCCTGCGACCCCCGGAGCAGCCGCGTGGACGGGGTTCGTCGACGTTCGCGGCATGTCGGGACGGCGGACGTGCCCGGACATCGGTTGCCGGCGCGTCATTACCGCTGGAATCATCGCCGGACGCGTGACCCGGGGGTCCGGACCGGGAAAGAAGGTCCGGGTGGTATTGGCGCTGCTGCGCGAGCTGGCATCCGCCTGAACGGTTCCGGCCGTTCCGGCATCCGCACTGGCTATCGCAGGACCAGCCCGCGGTTGCCTCCGGCGATCAGCGTCGCCACGTCGATCAGCGCCCGGGGTAACGCCAGGCCGCTGGGGGCGATCAGGTAGCGTGGTTCCCAGACCGGTGCGTACTTTTCCTTGTAGCGGCGCAGCCCGCGGAAGTTGTAGAAATGCTCCCCATGCTCGAACAGCAGCGTGCCCAGCCGTTGCCAGGTCGGGCCGAGGGACTGATCGTCGAGGCCGGACAAAGGGGCCATTCCGAGGTTGAACCACCGGTAGCCCGCTTCCTGACCCCATAGCATCAGGTGCGTAAACAGGTAGTCCATGACGCCATATGGGGCGTCGTCGCCGTGACGCATCAGGTCGACGGACAGTTCCCCGCCCGCCGGGGCCGTCAGCAGGTTGGCAAAGGCGACCAGCCGCCCGTTGCGCCGGACCGTGGCGCAGTCGAATAGCCGGAGATAGGCGGGCGAGAAGTGGCCCAGCGAAAACCCCTTCTCCCGTGTCCCGCGGCGGTCCAGCCATTGGCGGGAGACCTCGCCCATTTCCCCGATCAGGCGCTCGTCAATTGTCCCGCGGGGCGCGATCGCGAACTCGGCACCCTCGCGTTCCGCCCGCCGCGCGGAGTGTCGCAGATCGCTGCGTCGGTGCCCCTGGAGGGAGAAGTCCGCGAGGTCGACACGGGCCTCTTCGCCGAGCTTGAGCGGTGCGAGGCCGAGGTCGAGGTACAGGGGCAGGGTTGTCGGCGGCACCTGGTAGAACACGGGTCTGCCAGCGTGGAGGTCACACAGTTCCCGGAATCGCCAGACGATATCGGGCCATGCCGAGTCAGGGCCGACGGGATCGCCGAGTGAGATCCAGCTGCGCCCCTGTATCCGGTACATGATGAAGGCGTTGCGATCCGGGTTTAGAAGAAAGCGCTTGTCTCCGGTCAGGGCCAGGGCCGCGCCGGTTCGCGTGGCAGAGGCCACCAGCCGGGCGACATCTGCTGTCTCCCCGACCTTCCCGGTATCAAAGGGTGGTGCGGGGCGTATCAGCTCGCGCAGGACCCAGGTGCTGGTCAGGACCACCACGACCAGCTGAGTGCGGAGTATGCGCGAGGCGTCCGCGTGAAAGGCGAATTGCCACCAAAGCGAGTCCTCGTAAGGGACGTGGCGCAGCGCGAGGACACTGACGAAGCCCGTGAGGGCGATCGCGCCCAGTACCAGGGCCAGCCAGCCCCGGGTGTAGGCGTGTCCGGTCAGGGAGCCTTTGCGGAAAAACGCGCTTCGGGCCATCACCAGGCATGTCAGGACCACGCCCGCAATCAGCGCCTCCTCCCAGTCGAGACCCTTTAGTAGCGAGAACGGGATCGCGGCGGTGAGCAGCAGCACCGTGAGCTGCCAGGCGGAATCGAGCCGCCGGAGAAGGCCGTGTGCGAGAAGCAGCAGCCACAGGCCGACGATACTGCTCAGCAGGTGGGACGCCTCGACGAAGGGCAGGGGCAGCACGTCCCGGAGCATTGCCAGCCGGCCACCGAGCGTCGGTGTTGCCGAGGATATGAGGAGAACCAGTCCACCAAGAAATACGGCGGCCGCCATGACCGGAGGTACCAGTGCGTCGATTGCACCGAGTGGCCATGACGGGCGCTCCGCCGCACGCGGCCAGCGCAGCGTGACTTCCCGGCTAGCCAACAGGATCGCCGCCAACGCGAAAGGCAGCAGGTAGTAAATGACCCGGTACACCAGCAATGCGGCCACGACGGCGGCGCTGTCGCCGTCGGGCAGCGCGATCAGCATCAGTGCCTCGAACACACCCACGCCGCCGGGGCTGTGGCTGAGGATGGCGATCACCATCGCGCCGGTATATATCCCGACGAAAGCGGGCAGGGTCGGGGTGGCGTCAGCAGGGAGGAGTATGTAGAGGGCGGTTGCGGCGAACCCGATGTCCAGCACCCCAAGGGCGAACTGGGTAAGGGTGACCGGCACGGCGGGTACAGCCAGTTGCCAACGGTGCAGTCGTATCGGTGATCGGCGCAGCGCGGTCCAGAGCGTGTAAGACACGGTGACGCCGAGCAGGGTGATGCCTGCCAGCCGGGCCACGGCCGCAGGGAGGGGCAGGATCTGCGCAAGGGTGGCTGGTTCGAACGTGAGCGCCACGGCCAGGAGGAGTATCGCACCCAGGCCGAAGGTGAGCGTGGAGAAGCCCGTGACGGTCGCGATTTCGGCCCCCGAAAGGCCGGCAGCGGAGTAGATCCGGTAGCGGATCGAGCCTCCGGTGAGCAATGGTAGTCCGATATTGTGGCTGAATGCGTAGCTGATAAAGGCCGTGACCGCGAGCTGCCGGTACGGCAGGGGCTTTCGTACGTAATGGAGAGACAGCACCTCGTACACCGTGAGGACGCAGTAAGAGGCCACTGTCGCTGCCAGCGCCATGCCGAGAAGAAGCGGTCGCACGTTCTTGAGGGCGGCACCTATGTCCCGAATCCGGACCTCGGCAAGCAGATGATGCAGTGCCGCCAGGGCAGCCAGGAACAGCACGAGGGAGATGCCACTCCATACGAGGTGATGCCGGTTCACGTTCTGGCCGGCGGACCCAGCTGGCATTGGCTGCCCTCCAGTGGCCTCCCCCTGTTGCCCGCTTCCGGGCCTGTTTGCGTCACGGCTCAGCGGCTGGCCTGCCCGTGCCGGTCCGGTGCCGGCGGCCCTTCGCCAAGTGTGCGGCGGAAGGGCCCACGGCGACGTCCCTGTGGCGTGCATGACAGCTTATCGGAAATCGCGACAGGCCGTTGCGCTTATCCGTCCGTATGCCGGGGTAACGGGAAGGCAATGCCGCGAAGGGTCGAAACCGGGGGACTGACGGTGCGCCCGGGGATGGTGGCGCGGAGGAATCCGGGTCGTGGAGGTTCCGGGCCGGCGAGTTGGTGGTTTTACCCGTGACGTGAGACAGGTAGGCCTCGTCCCGCTGTGCGCTCGGGGGCGCCGCGGCGGGGATGACGTTTTCACCGGTAGCCGCATTGTCGTCGCATGCCGGTGTCCGGGTAGCGGCCCCGGCCGATGGGAAGAGGTGTCGCCGGAGCTTATCCTGTCACCACGGAGCCGCAGCCCTGTGCCGTCTGCGGCCGGCCCCGAGTAGGCGCCCCGCGTCTCCGGTGAGAGCGGGCAATAAAAAAGGGCTTGGGTGTTGATTCCCAAGCCCTTGATATTCTGGTGGGCGGTGCTGGGTTCGAACCAGCGACCCCTGCCGTGTGAAGGCAGTGCTCTCCCGCTGAGCTAACCGCC
>NZ_WNXE01001080.1:0-548 GCF_010993615.1 Arhodomonas sp. KWT
CCAGGGGGATGCCCTGCATCACGTGGGTGCTGAGGATGCCGACGGTGTAGGCCCCGAGGCCGAAGAACGCGGCGTGGCCGAAGCTCACCAGGCGGCCGTAGCCCATGATCAGGTCGAGCGCCATCGCGGCGAGGCCGTAGATCACCGCGCGGTTGGCCAGCGTCACCAGGTACGGATCGCCGATCATCGCCGCCACCGGCGGCAGCAGCGCGAGGCCGGCGAGGAGCACGACGGTGGCGAGTCGGGCGCGCAGCGGGGCGCTAGTCATGGGCGCCCCCGAACAGGCCCTGCGGGCGGATGGCGAGCACCGCGGCCATGAGTACGTAGATGGCCATGGACGACAGCGCCGTGCCCACCGTCCCGGCGGAGGCCGGCGGCAGCCACAGGGCGAACAGGTCGGGCAGGTAGGCGCGGCCCAGGGTGTCGACCACGCCCACCAGCAGCGCCCCGGCCACCGCGCCGCGGATCGAGCCGATGCCGCCGATCACGATCACCACGAAGGTCAGGATGAGGATGTCCTCGCCCATGCCGGACTGCACCGCCAGGAA
>NZ_WNXE01001081.1:0-548 GCF_010993615.1 Arhodomonas sp. KWT
CCTCGTGAGGACCGCCTGGAGGCGTGGGGCCGGCTCGCGGACAGCCTCGACGAGGGTGTTCTGGAGACCATCGCCGGGGAGATCGGTCTGGAGGCCGTGATTCCCGGGGCGTCGGCACTTATGGCCGGCGAGGTCCGCGGCCGGCGGGTCGTCGACGTGAACCGCTGACCGAGCCCGCCGTTGCCGACCGGCGGCATTTGACAACCGGTTGTCAATAACTGACGATCGACCCCATGGTCCCTACCGGAGTAACGCCATGCCCGGGTCGAGTGTCGAGCGAATCACTGAGACGGTGCTCGCCGTCTTCCGCGCCCACGGGCGCCTGATCGAGTGGGGCGACAGCTTCGTCGCCCCGCTGGGTCTCACCAGCGCGCGCTGGCAGATGCTGGGGGCGCTCGCCCTCGCGGGCGAGGCGTTGACCACACCCCGCATCGCGGATGCCATGGGCGTCAGCCGGCAGGGGGCGCGCAAGCAGCTCCAGCGGCTGGCGGCGGAGGGACTGGTGGTCGAGCGGCCCAACCCCGGCCACCGGCGCTCGCCGCTGTATG
>NZ_WNXE01001082.1:0-548 GCF_010993615.1 Arhodomonas sp. KWT
CCGTGGGCTGGCTGCTGAGCACAGCCAAGATCCCGGCCCAACCCGCCTTGGGCCGGTCATGTACAGGTATCCGACACGGGCCCGGAAGATGTTGGCTGCCAGGAGCAGCCAACCTACCGGTGGCACGGCATCCCGGCCGGAACCGGCGGGGACGTCGCACACGGCCTGCGACCACGCATGACCTTGTATGTTGCCGCCGGTAGGTCGGCTGCTCGCAGGCAGCCGACGTTCCGCCAGACCCGCCGTGGACCGGCCATGCGCAGGTATCCGACACAGGCCCGGAAGCTGTTGGCTGCCAGGAGTAGCCAACCTACCGGTGGCACGGCACCCCGGCCGGAACCGGCGGGGACGTCGCACACGGCCTGCGACCACGCATGACCTTGTATGTTGCCGCCGGTAGGTCGGCTGCTCGCAGGCAGCCGACGTTCCGCCAGACCCGCCGTGGACCGGCCATGCGCAGGTTCCGACACGGGCCCGGAAGCTGTTGGCTGCCAGGAGCAGCCGACCTACAGATGGCACGGTATATCCCGGCCGGAACCCGCAGGTAG
>NZ_WNXE01001083.1:0-547 GCF_010993615.1 Arhodomonas sp. KWT
ATCTTCGGCCTGTCCCGGGACACCGGCGTCGCGGAGCTCGCCCGCGCGGCGCTGGAGTCCGTGTGCTACCAGACCCATGACCTGCTGGTCGCGATGGCCGGGGACGCCGGCGCCGCCGCGGAGCTGCGTGTGGACGGCGGCATGGTGGCCAACGACTGGTTCCTGCAGACCCTCTCGGACATCGTCGGCGAGCGCGTGGTGCGCCCGCAGGTCATTGAAACCACGGCCCTGGGGGCCGCCTACCTCGCGGGTATCGGTCAGGGCATCTGGGGCTCGCTGGAAGAGATCCGCTCGCAATGGCAGACGGACCGGGCATTCGACCCCGACCTGCCCCGGGCACAGCGCGAGCGCCAGCTCGCCGGCTGGGCGGACGCCGTCCGCCGCGTCACCTCGCGCTGAGGGCGGACGACCGGACCGCCGGCACGGCCGTCTTCGGGGAAACCCCGCCCCCGGTCCGGCGGCCCGGCATTACCGCCCGGCGTTCATGAGCGCGACGGTGGTGTCGAGCATCCGCGAGGAGAAGCCCCACTCGTTGTCGTACCATGCG
>NZ_WNXE01001084.1:0-546 GCF_010993615.1 Arhodomonas sp. KWT
TCCGGGCCGGCCTGTACCGTGCGCTTGGTGCTGATGTTCACCACCGCGGGACTGTTCTCGCGCACCAGCCCGGTGAAATCCGGGAGATTCGCGCGGGTCGCGGCGAGGACCGGCAGCGCCGCCAGCACGAGGAGCATGGCGGCGATGCGGGCGAGGCTTCGATTCATCGGCTCAGACTCCCTCGACGGTGCCCCCGCGGGCGGTTTCGGCATCGGGCGACGGCGCCTCGCCGAGCAGCCGGATACCGGGTATCGGCATGCGGGTCAGCGGCCCCAGCCACCACCACAGTCCCAGCGCACTGGCCATACCCGCCAGCGCACCGGCGTCCGCGGGCAGCTCCAGTCCGAGGGCGGCGGTCCGGCCGGCGATGGCCGCAGCAATCATGAGCACCAAGGGTACCAGATAGGCCGCCACGGAGGCGCCCACCAGTGCGCCCTCCTCGACGCCGATCATCAGGCGTTCGCCCACTTCCGTGGGGCGTCGCGTGGCGATACGCAGTGCGCGGGTGCGTCCGGCCAGATAGGTTGCCAGGCTGCTCACGCCACA
>NZ_WNXE01001085.1:0-546 GCF_010993615.1 Arhodomonas sp. KWT
GTCCTCGGTCACACCGACCGCATCGGCCCGGAGGCCTACAACCAGAAGCTCTCCGAGCGTCGTGCCCAGGCAGTGGCGGACTACCTCATGAGCAAGCCCACCATGGCCGGCTACGACATGCAGGTCGTCGGCATGGGCGAGGGTGATCCGGTCGTGCAGTGCGAGAACACCGGCGGCCGCAACGAGCTCATCAACTGCCTGCAGCCCAACCGGCGCGTGGAGGTCGAGGTCACCGGCATGAAGACGGTGACCGAACAGAAGTAAGCGCCGGCGCTTCCGAGTCAGGGTCGCTGCGGCGACCCGTCCCGACGCCCCGCCCTCTCCGGCGGGGCGTTCTCGTTTCCGGGTCTCCCCCCGCATTGTTCAGCCCCCCCTTTGACCCTCACCGACATCACGTGCTGGCATCGGCGCAGCGGGCACGCAGGCGCCGCGGGTGGTATGCTCGCCCCACGCCAAGACGCCGTCGGGCAACCCGCGCAGAAGGGCCCTTCACACCGAGGAAACGTCAATGCCGAGTCAGCCGAGCCGCGACCTGGAGACCTTCGA
>NZ_WNXE01001086.1:0-545 GCF_010993615.1 Arhodomonas sp. KWT
GTCACCACACACCGGCCCCGGGGCGTCTCCGCCCACCTTGCCGGCAGGGCACGGGGGCGTTGTCGCGGGCATTCCCGTGCCAGGCGAACCCGACACGACCACCAACGGGATCGCTGAGGGGGGCAATATCGATAGCCGGTTCGTCATGGTGCGCGAGCGCGTCGGCCGGGGCAACTCGGCCCCCCATTGCACCGCGGGCGCACGGGCGCGAGACTCTCACGCTGGCGGCGGACCACGCCGCCGGAACGGGGAAAGATCACCGAACAAGAACGCGCTCTGGAGACATTCATGGAAACGCTTAGCGAGATGCTGGGTTCCGTAAGCGACTTCGTCTGGGGCCCCGTCATGCTCATCCTGCTGCTGGGCACGGGCCTCTACCTCACCATCGGTCTGCGCGCGATGCCGATCCGGCGCATCGGCTACGGCTTCCGCCAGCTCATGAGCGGCCGCCGCGTCGTGGAGGCGGACAAGGGCGAGATCACGCCGTTCCAGGCCCTGTCCACCGCGCTGTCCGCCACCGTGGGGACCGGCAACATCGGCGGCGT
>NZ_WNXE01001087.1:0-545 GCF_010993615.1 Arhodomonas sp. KWT
GTCGGCTGCCGGGAGCCGCCGATCTGCGATCGCGCCACGCCGATCTCGCCTTGCGGGACAGGGTTACCCCCGCGGCCGGCGGGCCTTGCGCAACCACGACGCAGGATGGGGGCATCACGTAGGTTGGCTGCTCCTGGCAGCCAACATCCCGATGCCGTTACACCGGAGTGAAAACGTCGGCTGCCGGGAGCCGCCGATCTGCGATCGCGCCACGCCGATCTCGCCTTGCGGGACAGGGTTACCCCCGCGGCCGGCGGGCCTTGCGCAACCACGATGCAGGATGGGGGCATCACGTAGGTTGGCTGCTCCTGGCAGCCAACATCCCGGTGCCGTTACACCGGAGCCAAAACGTCGGCTGCCGGGAGCCGCCGATCTGCGATCGCGCCACGCCGATCTCGCCTTGCGGGACAGGGTTACCCCCGCGGCCGGCGGGCCTTGCGCAACCACGATGCAGGATGGGGGCATCACGTAGATACCGTCTTACCCCTGTGCTTGCAAGGGGATGTTGGGATCGAAGGATTGGCCGGACTTGAGCACGCCGTGGA
>NZ_WNXE01001088.1:0-545 GCF_010993615.1 Arhodomonas sp. KWT
GTGGCGATCGTGGAGAGCGGCTCCATCAAGCGGGCCGCGATGTCGCTGTACGTCGCCCAGCCGTCACTCAGCCAGCATGTGCGCAACCTGGAGGAGGAGCTGGGCGTGACCCTGCTGACCCGCTCCGCCCGCGGCGTATCGCCGACGGAGGCGGGGCTGGAGCTGCTCGGTTATGCCCGCAGCATCCTCTCGCAGCTTGAGCAGGCGCGGGAGGCGCTGCGTGCGGGCAGCGTCGATCCCCACGGGAGCGTGCGCCTGGGCCTGCCGAACTCGGTGAGCCTGGTGCTCGGCGTGCCGCTGGTGGAGATGGCCCATCACGAGCTGCCCAACGTCTCCCTGCGGGTGGTCGAGAGCATGAGTGGCTATATCCTCGACTGGCTGCGCGCCGGCCAGCTCGACCTCGCCATGCTCTACGGCGTGCAGCGCTCCCCGGGCATCTCCGCCCGGCAGCTGCTCACCGAGGACCTTTACCTGGTCAGCCTCCCCGGGGCCGGCCGTGACGACGGGACGGTGGACATGCAGGAGCTCGAGCGCTTCGAGCTGAT
>NZ_WNXE01001089.1:0-545 GCF_010993615.1 Arhodomonas sp. KWT
GCTTAGTCGACTACCGCCGTCTTACACGTCGATCGGTGACGCGCTGGATCTCGCGGTTGCGGGGGGACGCATGCTGCAGCCTGTCGTCGCTGACACGTCCTGGATCGACGATACCCTCGGGCGGTTTCTTTTCTTCTGGTCTTGGATATTCAGAGTATCAGGACATCTGGACAGCGCCAGTGTCCGGAGCATCGGTAGTCGTGAGGAACATCGAGGGGGACTGAAATGGATATTACGTCAGCTTTGCGGTCTCCGGACTGCTCGGGGTATCACGCGGATCATTCGTCGGCGGGCTGATCGGCATTTCCGGCGCCAGCCTCCATGCCAAGACCTTTTCCATGGATGGCGAGCGGGTGTTCGTCGGCTCGTTCAACTTCGGTGCCCGCTCCGCGAACCTCAACACGGAATCGGGCTTCCTCATCGACAGCCCCTCGCTCGCCCGGCGCATCGACGAGGCGTTACATCATCGCGCCACCGCCATCTGGCTGGCGGTCGAGACCAAGGGGCTGCTCATCGGCGAGGCCGCCAACCGGCCGGTGATCGAC
>NZ_WNXE01000108.1:0-9985 GCF_010993615.1 Arhodomonas sp. KWT
CGCGGACTTGGTCGCGAGCAGTACGCCGTCGACGCCGTGCGGATCCTCGGCCTGCAGGCCGGCGATATCCATGGCGGTCACCGGGGCCTCGAACCGGGACTCGGGGTGCTCGACGGTCAGGCCCCGCTCGCGCAGGGCGTCCAGCTGCTGCCCGCGGGCGATGGCGATGACCTCGTGGCCGGCCTGCAGCAGCCGTGCCGCGTAGAACCCCCCGATCCCGCCGATACCGATGATCGCGATGCGCATGTTCCCGCGTCCTCCCGTCGTCGTGCCCCGCCGGGCGGGGCCGTGTCTGCTATCCTGCGCGACCCATGTGCGGCCGATTCGAACGTCACACGCCGCTGTCCGCGTTCGCCGAGTGGCTGGGCATCGCCCCTCCGGACGCGGTGGTCCCGGCATGCTACAACATCCCGCCCGGAACCGCCGTGCCGGTGGCAGTGGCCGGTGAGGACGGGCCGCGGCTAACGATGGCGAGCTGGGGCTTCCGGCCCGACGACGTGGACGACCCGGGTGCCCCGCAGCCGATCAACGCCCGCGCGGAGACGGTGGCGTCGAGCCGCTATTTCGCCCGGGCCTTCCGCGAGGCGCGCTGTCTGGTCCCGGCGGATGGCTGGTACGAATGGCGGGCCGGGCCCGGCGGAGTGCGCCAGCCCTGGCACCTCGACGTGGGTGCGCCGCTGATGTTCGCGGCGGTGCACGTCCCCGGCGGTCACGCCGGCGGGGCATTGCCGGGCATGGCCATCATCACCGAGCCCGCCCGGGGGGCAGCCCGGCGTATCCACCCACGGATGCCCGTGGTCCTGGACCCTTCCTGCTGGCGGGCCTGGCTGGATCCGGCGCTGAACGCCCGGGAGCGCATTCGCGCGGCGGTGCGTCCGGTGCCGGGCGAGCAGCTGCGATTGTGGCCGGTCAGCACCCGGGTGAACTCGCCGCGTAACGACGACCCCGGGCTGATCGAGCGCGACCCGTCCGCCGGGGACGGGTGACCGTCGGCGCTGGCATTGGTGCCCGCCCGGGGGCGGGGTCCGCACGCGTCAACGCGCCGGGGCCCCCGGGGCCGCGTTCGCGGGCCCCGTGGACACCTCCTGAGACTTCACAGCTAGTCGCCGGCGTCGTCCCCGCGGCCCATCCAGCAGGGGGTGACGGCGAACCACACGAGCGTGACCGCGAGCAGCGACCATTTCATCGATGTCTCGCCGAGCGCGTCGAACAGGTAGAGCATGGGCAGCCCTGCCGTGAGAACCAGCATCAGCAGCGAGATCGTCTGCAGCACCCTGCGCATGGCGATTACTCCTTCGTCGTGACGGGGGCGGCGGCCGTCCGCCGCTGGGTCGCGTAGCTCAGTGCGATGAACAGCGCGGCGGCGATGAACCAGCCCGGCAGTGCCACGAAGAAGATCTCGATCCCGGCGAGCTTCACCAGGGCCACGCAGATCGCGAGGGTGATCAGCCAGGTGGCGAGCGCCGGCATGGTCAGCAGGCGGCCGGCCCGCTCGGCGTAGTAGCGCTGGAGCCCGAGGCGGGGGAGTACCCAGTAGTCGGTGAAGACCACCGCGCCGATCGGCATGAGCAGCAGGCCGTAGAGGGCCACGAAGCCCAGCAGCTGCATCGCCACCGCCGGGAACATCGCCACGAAGGTGGTGAGCAGGCCGGTGCCGACGGTCACCTTGAACCGGGAGACCCGGGGGATGACCGCCTGGAAGGCGAGCCCGGCGCGGTAGATGGTCGGGTTGGCGGTGGTCCAGCCGGCGATGATCACGCAGATAAGCCCGGCCACGCCGAGCGCCTGGTCGGCCAGCGGGCCGGGCAGCGGGTTGGGGATGTTACCGGCCCCGGCGGCGCTGACCACGGCGCTCTTCGAGGTCAGCCCGGCCTGGTACATCTGGAAGGCGAACAGCATCGAGGCCGCCAGCCAGGCCATGAAGTGGCCGACATACATTCCCGCCGCCGAGGCGATGCCATACCAGCTCTTGCGCGCGAAGCGCAGCACCGACAGGTCCGACATGCCGATGTGCATGGCCATGTTGGTGAACCAGGCGAAGAAGATCACGTGCCAGATGGTGAAGTCTGGCTGGCCGGGCACGTGCACGCCGGTCCAGATCGCGGTATCGGCCAGCGTCCACAGGTCGCCGGCGGAGCCGATCGGCGTGGCGCTGGCGTCGATGAACCACTTCAGCGAGACGATGCCGAAGCCGAGGAAGATCAGCACCATCCAGGGCGCGGCGATGTTGGCGAAGCGCGAGACGTAGCGGTAGCCATAGGCCGCCACGAGGGTGATCACCACACCGACGCCGAGCACGCTGAGCACCCAGCCGACGCTGTTGGGCGTCAGGTCCCCCAGGGTCGGCAGCGGGAAGCCGAACCATACCCCCACGGCGGTGGCCGAGACGGTGATCATGGCCCCGGCCAGAAAACAGAACGCCAGGCCGTTGGCGAGGTTGTAGAGGATGACCGTGTGGCGGCCGGCGATCTTCTCGAGCTGGTAGTAGAGCGTCAGGCGTGCGCGGGTACCGATGGGCGCGGTGAGCAGCATCCAGCTCAGCACCGCCAGCGCGTTGCCGACGATCAGGCCGACCACCACGTCGAAGGCCGAGACGCCCGCCAGCACGAACAGCGGGCCGATCATCAGCTCGGTGCCGGCGGTGTGCTCGCCGGCGTACATGCCGATGAAGTCCTTGAAACCCAGTCGTGCCCCCGGGGGCACGGGCTGGCGCTCGTATTCGCCGCCGACGGCGCTGGGCTCGACCTGCGCCGCCGCGTCAGGGGTCATGTCGCTCATGGCGCATACCTCCGTTGTCATGACCGTCAACGCCCCGCGCCCCGGCGTGCGTTGCCGCCGGGGGTGCCGGGGCGAGCCGCGGGATCAGGTCTCGAGGTAGACCACGTGGCTGCGGGTGTACTCGTAGAGGCCGTGCTTGCCGTCGGCGCCGCCGATCCCCGACTGGCGGGTGCCGGCGTGGAAGCCCTGCATGGCCTCGAAGTTCTCGCGGTTGACGTAGGTCTCGCCGTAGTCGATCTCGCGGCAGGCGTGCATGGCGCGGGCGAGGCTGCGGGTGTAGACCGAGGAGGTCAGGCCGTACTCCGAGTCGTTGGCGAGCGCGATCGCCTCGTCGAGGTCGTCGACGACCTGGATCGGCAGCACCGGGCCGAAGATCTCCTTGCGCATGATCTCCATGTCGCCGCGGCAGCCGCTGAGCACCGTGGGCTGGTAGTGGAAACCGGCGCCGAGATCGGCGACCTGCCCGCCGGTGACCAGCTCGGCGCCGTCACGGCCGGCGCGCTCGACCATGGCGGCGACCTTGTCCAGCCCCTCCTGGTTGATCAGCGGCCCCATCTCGACCTCGGGCCGGGCCAGCGGATCGCCGTAGCGGGTGTCGGCCATGGCCCGGGCGATCCGGTCGGTGAACTCGTCGGCGACGCCGCGCTGCACGTAGACACGCTCGGCGCAGTTGCACACCTGGCCGGTGTTGATGATCCGCGAGTCGCGGACCGCCTTCACGGCGAGGTCGATGTCGGCGTCGTCGAGGACGATGGCCGGCGCCTTGCCGCCCAGTTCCAGATTGAGCTTGGTGATGTTGTCGGCGGCGCCGCGCATGATCGCCGAGCCGGTCTCGACGCTGCCGGTGAAGCTGATCATGTCGATTCGCGGGCTGGCGGTCAGGGCGCTGCCGGTGCTGGCACCGCCGCCGCTGACCACGTTGAACACGCCGTCCGGCAGGCCGATCCGGTCGAGCAGGCGGGTGAACTCGAAGCAGTTGTTGGGGGTTTCCTCGCTGGGCTTGATCACCACGGTGTTGCCGGTGACCAGTGCCGGGGCCATCTTGCGTGCGATCAGGAAGAACGGGAAGTTCCACGGCAGGACGCCGGCGACCACCCCGAGCGGCTTGCGGAACAGGAAGATGTTCTCGCCGGGACGGTCGCTCTCGACGATCTCGCCCTCGATGCGCCGCGCCCACTCGGCCATGTAGTCGAGATAGTCGGCGGTGAAGTTGACCTCCACCTCGGCCAGCCCGGAGACCTTGCCCTGCTCCTCGGTGATCACGCGGGCCAGGGCCTTGGCCTCGCCGCGAATCCCGTCGGCGAGCCGGCGCAGGTAGACCGCGCGTTCCACCGCGGGCAGCCGCGCCCAGGGCTTCTGGGCGGCGCGGGCGGCGTTCACCGCGCGCTCGACGTCGTCCGCGCCGGACTCCGGCACCCGCGAGAGCACCGCACCGGTGGCGGGGTTGCGCACCTCGATGTGCTCGCGGGCGGGGGCGAAGGTGCCGTCGATGTAGTTCTGGTAGGTCGGGATGTCGCTGGTCATGGGGCTCTCCTCCTGTGCCAGTTGATGTTGTCGCTGTGCTCAGTACGTGTCCGATGTCGGTGTTCCGGGGGCGCCGTCGTCGGGCCGGTAGCGGGCCAGCGTCTGCACGGCGGCGTGGCGCAGCAGGCTGATGTCGATGCCCACGGCGATGAAGTCGAAGCCCCAATCGGCGTAGCGCCGGGCGTCCGTCTCGGCGGGGGCGAGGATGCCTGCGGCCTTGCCGGCCGCCCTGGTGGCGTCGAGGGCGCGGCGGATCATCGCCTGGACGTCGGGATGGCCGGGGTTGCCGACGTGTCCGGCCCCGGTGGAGAGATCGGCGGGCCCGACGAACACCGCGTCGACCCCGTCCACGGCGGCGATCGCCTCGACGTTGTCGATGCCGCGCGGTGATTCCACCTGGACGATCAGGCACAGCTCGCGGTGTGCCGTCCGGATGTAATCGGGCACCGCGTCCCAGCGGGTCGCGCGGGTCAGTCCGCCGCCCACGCCGCGGATGCCCTGCGGCGGGAAGCGCATGGCGCGCACCAGCGCCTCGGCCTGCCCGGCGTCGTCGACCATCGGCACCATCAGTGTCTGGGCGCCGACGTCGAGCAGCTGCTTGATCAGGGCCGGATCGTGGTTGAGCGTGCGCACCACCGGCGCGCTCGGGTAGGGCGCCACGGCCTGGAGCTGGCCGAGCACCGCCGGCACCGGGTTGGGGGCGTGTTCGCCGTCGATCAGCAGCCAGTCGAAGCCGGTGGTGGCGAGGATCTCGGCGGCGTAGGCGGTGCCGAAGCCGGCCCAGCAGCCGTAGCGGGGTTCGCCGGTCAGCGCGGCCTTGAACGGATTCTTTGGGAGTTCCACGGGCGTGTCCTATTGCAGGTTGACGAACATGCCGCCGTCGACCAGCAGCGAGGCGCCGGTGACGTAGGCCGCCATGTCGGAGGCGAGGAAGGCTATCGGGCCGGCCAGGTCCTCGGGGCGGCCCAGCCGGCCCAGCGGCGTGCGGCCGATCATGTAGTCGCGCTTGTCGGGATCGGCGAGGTCGTCCTTGTTGATGTCGGTCTCGATGGTGCCGGGCAGCAGGGCGTTGCAGCGGATGCCGTAGGGGCCCAGTGCGACGGCGCAGGACTGCATCAGCGAGACCAGGCCGGCCTTGGTCGGGGTGTAGTGGGTCTGCATGCCACCGCCGACCAGCGCGCTGATCGAGCTCACCGCGATGATCGCGCCGCCGCGGCCCTGGTCCTTCATGCGGTTGGCCGCCGCCTGGACGGCGAAATAGGCGCCGTTCAGGTTGGTGTTGACGGTCTCCAGGTAGGTCTCGCGGGGCATGTCGAGGAAGCTGTGGAACGGACAGATCCCGGCGTTGTTGACGAACACGTCGACGCCGCCGAAATGCTCGATCGCCGACGCGACCAGCCTGTTGCCGGTGTCCGGGTCGCCGGCGGGGGCGCCCACTGCGCTGGCGTCGCGGCCCAGGCCGCGAATCTCCGCGATCAGCTCGTCGACCAGCGGCCGGCTCGACTCGCTGCCGCTGTAGCCGATGATCACGTTGGCGCCCTGGCGGGCGCATTCCAGGGCGGCGGCGCGGCCGATGCCGCGCGAGGCACCGGTGATGATGACGGTCTTGTCATTGAGCAGCATGGGGGTCTCCTCGGTCATGGATGCTGCGGTGCGTTGTTGCCGGTAAGGCGGTAGAGACGCCGGGCGTTGTCGGCGAAAAGCGCCTGTTTCTCCGCCGCCGAGGCGTCGGCGACGACGTCGGCATAGGCGTTCCAGACGTCCGCATAGCGCGCGTAGAGGCCGTCGACCGGAAAGTTGGAGGCGAACAGGCAGCGCCCCACGCCGAAGGCGTCGATCGCCTCGAGGATCAGCGGCCGGATGCTGCCGGTCGTCCAGTGATGGTCGAGCATGCCGAAGCCACTGAGCTTGATGGCGACGTTGTCGCGCCTGGCCAGCTCGCGCAGGCCGTCGCGCCAGGCCCGCCAGCCGGGCACACCGTGGCGGTCGACGTACATCCCGGCGTGATTGAGCAGGAACCGGGTGTCGGGGTGCTCGCCGGCGAGCCGTGCCGCCTGGGGCATCTGCGAGGGGTAGAGCTGCAGGTCGAACGACAGCCCGTGGCGTCCGAGCAGGCGGAAGTTGTCGCGCCATGCCGGCTTGCTCATGTAGTGGCGGCCGACGTAGTCGTACAGCGGGTCGTCGTGGACGTTGAGGATCTGGCGCACGCCACGCACCCGCGGGCTCAGCGCGAGCTGCTCCTCGATCACCCGCGCGGCGTCCGGCCGCGAGAGGTCGGCGCCGATCACCAGCGCCGAGGGCAGCGGCGGGTCGCCCCCCTCGGCGAGCCCCGCCAGCCAGCGGGTCTCCTTTACCGGGTCGACGGCGTCGGCCTCGATGTGCACGGCGCCGAGCAGGTCGATGGCGTCGCTGTCGCGGCGCAGCCCGGCGGGGCCGTAGTCGTGGGCCATCGGCCGGTAGTCGCCGAGCAGGTTGGGTTCCGGGTGCTCGAGCCAGGGCTGGTTGCCCAGGCCGAGGTTCCAGAAGTGTACGTGGGCGTCGATGACCTGCATCGTCGTCACTCCTCGGGCAGCAGCGTGAATACCTCGTCCAGCGGCACGCTCTGCGGCGAGGTATCCGCCTCGGTGTCCATGATGTCCGCCATGGCGTACCACCAGCGCTGCATTACCGGCAGCGCCGGCAGGTCGTCGACGCGATGGTCGTCGGCGAGCCACATGATCGCGAACAGGTGGCGTGACTGCGGGTCGAGGAAGATGCGGTACTCCTCGACCCCCGCCTCGCGCAGGGCGTCGACCAGCTCCGGCCAGATGGCGTCGTGGCGGCGCCGGTACTCGGCTTCCCGGCCGGGGTGCAGGGTCATGCGAAAGGCGCGAACGATCATGGCCGTCTCCCGCGTGTCAGTGCGTGTAGGGGCGCGCCAGGTCGCTCCCCGGGTTCAGGCGCACGCCAAAGCCCGGGGCGTCGAGCTTCGAGGCGGGAATGCGGCCGTTATCCGGCACCGGCTCGTCGAGCAGCAGCGGGTTGAACATCGGCACCACCTCGTCGGCACCGGGGGCCATCATCAGGAACTCGGCGAACGGGCTGTTCTGGCGGGTGATCACGAAGTGGTAGCTGTAGACCGAGGAGCCGTGGGGCACCACCAGCTTGTTGTGGGCGTCGGCCAGCGCCGAGATCTTGATCAGCTCGGTGATCCCGCCGCACCAGCCGACGTCGGGCTGGATGATGTCGCAGCACTCCATCTCCAGGAGCATGCGAAAGCCCCAGCGGGTCGCCTCGTGCTCGCCGGTGGTGACCAGCATGCCCGGGGGCGCGTTGCGCCTGAGTTCGGCGTAGCCCCAGTAGTCGTCGGGGGGCAGGGCCTCCTCGATCCATTTGAGGCCGTACTCCCGGGCGCCGTGGGCCAGGCGGGTGGCGTAGTTGACGTCGAGGCTCATCCAGCAGTCGAACATCAGCCAGAAGTCGTCGCCGACCCGCTCGCGCATCTCGGCAAGCTGGGCGAGGTTCCGGTTCAGCCCCGCGTCGCCCTCGGCGGGGCCGTGCCGGAGCGGCATCTTGCCGCCGATGAAGCCCATCCGCTTGGCCAGATCGGGCCGCGCGCCGGTGGCGTAGAAGCTCAGCTCCTCGCGTACCGGGCCACCGAGCAGGGCGTGCACCGGCTCGTCGCGGAGCTTTCCCAGCAGGTCCCACAGCGCCAGGTCGACACCGGAGATGGTGTTGAGCACCACGCCCTTGCGGCCGTAGAAGAGCGTGGCGTTGAACATCTGGTCCCAGATCTTCTCGATGTCGGTGACCCGCTGGCCCTCGACGAACCGGGCCAGGTGCCGCTCGACGATGAAGGCGCCGATCTCGCCGGCGGTGGTCACCGCGAAGCCCACCGTGCCGTCGCTGGCCTCGACCTCGACGACCAGCGTGCCGAGCACGTTGAGCCCGAAGCTCCTGCGGGTCATGCGGTATTCCGGGTACTTGCTCATCGGGGTCGAGATCTGGCCGTCGATCCAGTGACCATCGCCCTGATCGTGGTAGTCGGCACCGCCGCCGCGGACGGTGTAGGCGCGGACGTGCTTGATGGTCGTCTTCATGGGGATCGGGTCTCCTGTCTTGACGCGTCGTGGTGTTCGCCGTGAGGCGTCGCCACCAGGCCGGAAACGCCGAGGCCCCGCAGACCGGGGATCACGGTGGTGACGGTGAGCAGGCAGGGGCCGCCGCCGGTCCGGCCGGGAAAGGCCCGGGCGGAGGCCGGCAGCGGGAAGGGCATCAGCCGCTTGAGCATCTTGGTGACTTCGGGAGAGGCGTGCCTGGTCATGCGAGTCTCTCGTGAGTCGAGCGCGACGACGGCCCTGCGACGGATGAATGGCCGATTTCGTGCACTGACTTGTAACACCGGGGTCCGGGCTCGACTAATACGAATGCCGTGCTTTCTGATACCTTTGCCTTATTTCGCGGCCGTGAGCCCGCTATCACGCCTTCCGTGTGCTGTCGCCATGAGTGCGCGGTTTTCTGACCGAATGCGAAGGTCCGGCGGGAAGGGCAGCGATAGCCAGGGCGTATCAAGGGTTGCCGACGGGGGAGGGATGTCGGAGGAGTTGCACCACCAGGTGGTCCTCAACCGCCTGCGCTACAAGCACCTGCTGCTGATCTCGCTGCTCGACGAGTGCCGCAATCTGCATCAGGTGGCGCGTTCGCTGAACATGTCGCAGCCGGCGGCGACGCGCATGCTGCGCGAGATCGAGACCACCTTCGAATGCCAGCTCTTCGAACGGACCTCGCGGGGCGTGCGGCCGACCCAGTCCGGCGAGGTCCTGATCGAGTTCGCCCAGGGGGCGGTGAACCGGCTGGAGCGCTGCGCCGAGTCGCTGCACCGCCATCACCTGGGCGATCAGGGGCAGCTGGTGCTGGGCGCGATCATGGGGGCGGCGCCCGATCTCGTCGCCGAGGCGGTGGTCGAGATGAAGCGCCAGCATCCGTTGCTGCAGGTGCGCATGCTCGGCGAGACCAGTGACCAGCTCGTGGAACTGCTGGCACAGAACCGCATCGACGTCGCCATCGCCCGTTACGTGACCGCGCTGCAGCACAACCTGTTCGACTTCGAGTCCCTCGGCAATGAGACGGTGCTGGCGGTGGTGCGTCACGATCATCCGCTGGTCGGGGTGGCGGACCTGTCGCTGGCGTCGCTGCTGGACGACTGGCCGTGGATCCTCCAGCCGCTGGAGAGCCCGCTGCGCCAGGTGCTCGAGAAGGAGTTCGAGACCGCGGGGCTGATGTCGCCCCGGGATATCATCGAGTGCGGGTCGATCTATGCGGCCCTGCAGCTGGTCAAGCGCGGTGACGGCGTGCTGGTGCTGCCGGAGTCGGTGCTGCGCGATTACCTGGCGTTCGGCGAGATCGTCGCCCTGCCGATCTCGGTGGGCAAGACGCTCTCGCCGTTCGGGATCCTGACCCGCAAGAACGAGGCGCTCAGCGAGCCGGTGCGCCACTTCTGTACCATCCTGCGCCGCATGGCGGGGCGGTAGTGGCGGCCGGCGGCGCACGTCGCCGCCGCGAGGCGCCATTCGTCCATCCGCTGATCCGCGTCAGGCGGTACGCGCGGGCTTCTCGGTAGTATAATAACCGGCTTTGTTCGCAACGCCTGTGGATGCGAGCCATGGTTCAGGTCACCGGTGAGCTTGGCGATATCGCCGACGTC
>NZ_WNXE01001090.1:0-542 GCF_010993615.1 Arhodomonas sp. KWT
TTCACCGGGCTGGTGCGCGAGAACAGTCCCGCGGTGGTGAACATCAGCACCAAGCGCACGGTACAGGCCGGCCCGGACGCTGACTCCGG
Source organism: Arhodomonas sp. KWT (assembly GCF_010993615.1). Taxonomy (NCBI): domain Bacteria; kingdom Pseudomonadati; phylum Pseudomonadota; class Gammaproteobacteria; order Chromatiales; family Ectothiorhodospiraceae; genus Arhodomonas; species Arhodomonas sp. KWT. Next base: position 90 of record NZ_WNXE01001090.1, read on the forward strand.
ACTGCCGGAACTGCCCGAGGACCATCCTTTCCACGATTTCTTCGACCGTTTCCGCGACGGCGAGGAGCCCCCGACTTTCGAGACGGACTCGCTGGGTTCCGGCTTCATCATCGATGCCGACGGCTACATACTGACCAACCACCATGTGGTCAAGGACGCCACCGAGATCGTGGTGCGCCTGCCGGATCGTCGCGAGTTCGATGCGGAGGTGGTGGGCGCCGACCCGCGCAGCGACCTCGCGCTGATCGCCATCGATACCTCGGGCCTGCCCACAGTGACCATCGGACGTTCCTCGAAGCTCCAGGTCGGCGAGTGGGTGCTTGCCATTGGCTCGCCGTTCGGCTTCGATCACTCGGTGACCGCAGGGATCGTCAGTGCCCTGGGCAGAAACCTGCCCCAGGAGAACTACGTCCCCTTCATCCAGACGGACGTGGCCATCAACCCGGGCAACTC
>NZ_WNXE01001091.1:0-541 GCF_010993615.1 Arhodomonas sp. KWT
GCCGTGGTGGTCAAGGACGTGCCGGAGGGCGCGACGATGATCGGCGTCCCCGCGCGGGTGGCCCGGCGGCCGGAGCCCGTTACCGAGGAGGACCGCCGGCGCGAGGCGACCGCGCGGCGCATCGGTTTCGATGCCTATGGCGCCACCCGCGACATGCCCGACCCGGTGGCCAACGCCATCAACGCCATCCTGGACCATGTCCACACCACGGACGAGCGCCTCGAGGAGATGTGCCGCGCCATGCGCAAGCTCGGCGCCGAGGTCAGCGACGAGCGTCTGCCCGAGCTTGGTGACTGCGGCATGCAGACCGGGGCCGGCGAGGAGACCGAGGAGGCCTCCGGCGAGGCGTCCGGTGCGGACGACTCGGAGAGCCCCCGCACCGGCACGCACTGATGACGGATCCCGGCCCGGTCTATCTCGACTACGCGGCGACCACCCCGCTGGACCCGGCGGTTCTGGCCGCGATGCGACCGTGGCTGGAGGGGCTGGCCGGGAACCCGGCGAGTGCCCACGCGGTGGGCCGGCATGCCGCCGCCGCGGT
>NZ_WNXE01001092.1:0-540 GCF_010993615.1 Arhodomonas sp. KWT
GGTTTCAGCGCGGCCGGCAAGGGGCTGAACCGGACCCAGTCCGCGGTTAGCCTGCAGATCAAGCGCCTGGAAGAGCGCGTGGGGGAGGCGCTGTTCGAGCGCACTAGCCGCTCCGTGCGGCTGACCGAGGCCGGGGGCACCTTCCTGCCCTATGCCCGGCGTATCCTCCGGCTCCAGGAGGAGGCGGTGGGCGCGGTGGGCGAGGGTGCGGAGGCGTCGCAGCTGCGTTTCGGGCTCTCCGAGGAGCAGGCGCTCGCGTATCTCCCGGAGGTGCTCGCCGGCTTCACCCGCGCCCACCCGGAGCTCCACCTGGAGGTCATCTGCGAGATGAGTCCGGTGCTCATCCGGCGGCTGGAGGAGGGCGAGCTGGACCTCGCCCTGGCCGTGCGTCACCGCCATACCAAGACCGGCGAGGTGGTCGCCCGCGAGCCGCTGGTGTGGGTGGCCGCGGAGGGCTTCGTGCCGCCGGTGGGGGCGCCCCTGCCGATGGCGGTCAACCCGGAGGGCTGCACCTATCGTGCGCAGGCGTTCTCCGCGCTC
>NZ_WNXE01001093.1:0-539 GCF_010993615.1 Arhodomonas sp. KWT
ATGCGCAGGTACCCCAGCCCGAGCGGGGCCAGCAGGTAGGTGCCCACGAGGTAGCTCGCCACCGAGGAGAGCGTGAGCACGAAGCTCGTCGCGAGCGCCATGCCGATGGCCGCGTCCAGGCTGCGCGACACCCCCATGAAGGGGCACAGCCCCAGGAACTTCACCAGCACGAAGTTGTTCACCAGCACGGTGGACACCAGGATGAGGGCGAGCTCCGTCATGGGCGCGCTCCGCGGCCTACTTCACGCGCATCCCCGCACGGGCGCCGCTGTCCGGCGAGAGCAGCCACAGCTCCTCGCCGCCCGGGCCCGCGGCGAGGACCATGCCCTCGGAGACGCCGAAACGCATCTTCCGGGGCTTGAGGTTCGCCACCATCACGGTGAGCCGGCCGATGAGGGTCTCCGGCCGGTAGGCGCCCTTGATCCCGGCGAAGACCGTGCGCTGCTCGCCGCCGAGGTCCAGGGTCAGGCGCAGGAGCTTGTCGGCGCCGTCCACGTGCTCGGCGTTGACGATCTCCGCGACGCGCAGGTCCACCCCGG
>NZ_WNXE01001094.1:0-539 GCF_010993615.1 Arhodomonas sp. KWT
TACCTGGATATGCTCGAGGCCGAGCTCTCGGGGGTGCGCTACAACAAGACGGCGCATCGGCAGCGGCTTCTCCCCCGCCTGAACGGCCGTTCGGCACAGGCGGTGGAGTACAAGCACGCGAATATCAGTGCCGCGCTCATCGATCTCGGCTTCCCGTTCATCGCGGGCTACAAGCGTCGCAGCAACTACCAGGGCGCGCTTCTCGAGGAGGTCTCGGAGCAGCTTGCGACGCGGGAGCGACTGCTGGAGATCGCGGCGGATAGCGCGGATCGGCGGGTCACCGTGCCGGAGGTCGACGACATCCTCGCCGTCCTGACAGAACGGCCGAAAGGCCGGACACGACAGCCTCGGGTCGCGGAGGCACCGGTGCGCCGGCCGCCGTTCAGCGTGAATTACCTGGAGCGCGAGGCGCGGAATCGATCCCTGGGCGAGGCCGGCGAGCGGTTCGTCATCAACTACGAGTGCGCCCGGCTCATTCAGGCGGGCAGGGAACCGCTGGCGGCACGCATAGAGCATGTCGCCAGGACCCGTGGCGACGG
>NZ_WNXE01001095.1:0-539 GCF_010993615.1 Arhodomonas sp. KWT
GCGATCAACCAGATGGCGGTCTCCGTCGATCAGGTTTCCCAGAACGCCGAGGAATCCGCCCAGGTCGCGCAGCAGTCCGTGGAGCTCGCCACCCGCGGTGCCGAGACGGTGAAGCGGACCATCGAGCAGATGGACAGCACCCGCGAGCAGATCCAGGAGACGTCCAAGCGCATCAAGCGCCTCGGTGAGTCCTCGCAGGAGATCGGTAATATCGTTGAGTTGATCAACGACATCGCCGATCAGACCAACATCCTCGCGCTCAATGCCTCCATCCAGGCGGCCATGGCCGGCGAGTCCGGCCGGGGCTTCGCGGTGGTCGCCGACGAGGTCCAGCGCCTCGCCGAGCGTTCCGGTAATGCCACCAAGCAGATCGAGGCGCTGGTCAAGACGATCCAGACCGATACCAACGAGGCGGTGATCTCCATGGAGCAGAGCACCGCCGGCGTGGTGGCGGGCGCTCGCCAGGCCGAGGAGGCCGGTGCCGCGCTGCGCGAGATCGAGAACGTCTCCGAGCAGCTCGCCGGCCTGATCCAGAGCAT
>NZ_WNXE01001096.1:0-539 GCF_010993615.1 Arhodomonas sp. KWT
TTCGCCCGGGCGGCGCCGAGCACGGGGGCGGCGAGCCGGTGGAACTTGGCGTCGAGCTCGTCGTCGCCGAGCGGCCGCTCCCAGTCGCCGCGCGCCTCGCAGGGCACGCTCGCGATAACGCGGCCGTCCGTGCACTCGATCCGCACCGCGGCCCAGCGTTCCCGGGGGAAGCGGGCGTTGAGGTCCTCGCGTTCCGTCACCGCTACCCGTGCGGCGAGCGCACGGCGCGCCGGGTCATCCAGCGCGGCGTCGGCCACGTCGGCCGCCCCGATGCCGCCGCCAAGGGCACAGGCCACCGACCACGGCAGGCTGTACTGGGCCTCCTCGGTGGTGGCCGGGGCGGCCACCGCGAGGCGGCCCGCCTCGTGGAAGGTCTCCACGACGATGCGGCGGATGGCCGCGGGGTCCCCCGGGATCTCCCCGGCGATGCTGCGCACGGCCTCCACGGCGGGCTGGGCCCAACGGCAGACCGGGTAGGCCTTGCGGTACTGCTCGCCGATGCGCCAGCGCTGGCCCAGGTCGTCCCAGATTTCCGACAC
>NZ_WNXE01001097.1:0-537 GCF_010993615.1 Arhodomonas sp. KWT
ATCGAGACCCCGAACCAGCGTTTCCGCCGGTTCGAGCAGGCACTGGCCGACGGCCGGCACGTGTTCTTCGTGGACCTGGACCCGGGACAGGAGGACGTACTCGAGGCGGTCGTCGCCCGTCACCCGGCGGTGGAGCCGGCGGGCAGCGGTACCGGCTCACCGCACTGGCTGGTGCACTGGCAGCACCGGGTGAAATCGTTCTTCGTCCACACCTTCCCGTGACGGCCCGCCGCGTCCCGGACCGCACGTCCGGGACGGCCATATCGCCCTTGACACCGACGCCGGTTCGGGCAGGTGGGCGCTGTCATCAGTTTTTCACAGAACCTGTGGATAACTCTGTGAACAAACCGTAGAGAGTTATCGCAATCCCCTGTCAGAAGCGGCTTCCCGTTAGATTGCGCAGTTTTTCAACGACGAAAAAAACATGCTTTTAATCAGCTACTTGAAATATTCTCGCGTTGTTTTCTTGACGCGGCAGCGTTTTCGGGCTTCCCCCGGACGAAAGCTGTGCGGCCTGTGTACAAACTTGCGATTCCC
>NZ_WNXE01001098.1:0-537 GCF_010993615.1 Arhodomonas sp. KWT
GCGGCGGAAGAATCGGCACGCCTGCGACGCCTGCTCACCCGCGAGGAGGAACGGGTCGCCTCGCTGCTGGAGCTGCGCGACGAGCTGCGCACCCTGCGGGTAGGCTACGACCGGGTCCGCCACCTGGCCGGCAAGCTGCTGGAGAACGTCGAGGCGCACGGCCTCGACGAACAGGAGACACAGACCTACCGCGAGACCGAGACCCGCTGGCTGGCCTCCCTGGAAGAGCTGGAAAAGCGTTTCTCGGAGACCGTGGAGGCCGATCCGCCGGACGCCGGCGGGGACGCGTCAGCAGACGGGGTCTCCGTGCCCGAGGAGATCGAGCAGGTCATGGCGATGAAGGACAAACAGATCGAGGAGCTGCGGGCCCGCCTCGGTGAATCGGAGTCGGATCCGGAAACGGCGGAAGAGACGGAACAGCCGCGGGGCTAGGCGGCGGCAGCGATAACGGGCCCGCGCCCGGGAACCGCGGCGCGGCGAGCCGGCGGCCGGCGCCGGGCCGGCCGCCAATAAGGCCCGCTCAATCCGGGACGGCGC
>NZ_WNXE01001099.1:0-537 GCF_010993615.1 Arhodomonas sp. KWT
TCTTTAAGCCATTGATAAAAAAGGCTTTGCAGGTGCCGGCGGTCTGAACGATGCCCTGATGGAAAAGGGATTAAGACATGTGCACGCCAGGCAGACCGTTAAGCCGCGCAGTCTGAACGATGCCCTGATGGAAAAGGGATTAAGACCCAATATACCGGTCAACTTGGCTAAGCCCGATTTGTCTGAACGATGCCCTGATGGAAAAGGGATTAAGACACGCCGACCCCTCGGGCACGTTCGATGAGGCCGTCTGAACGATGCCCTGATGGAAAAGGGATTAAGACGCGTGATAGCCATCCCAATTCGCGAACTCTGGAAGTCTGAACGATGCCCTGATGGAAAAGGGATTAAGACCGCACTCCGCGCAGTGGGTTCGGCTCTCGCCGTCCGTCTGAACGATGCCCTGATGGAAAAGGGATTAAGACCGTACCGCTCGGATTCAGTCGGCACGTGCACGTAGTGTCTGAACGATGCCCTGATGGAAAAGGGATTAAGACAAGGTTCCGAGGTTAAATGCGAATCCAGTCGGTGTCTGAA